>NZ_JAHWCO010000421.1:0-1837 GCF_020054415.1 Candidatus Symbiopectobacterium sp.
GCCACTTTTGCCATAACCGTGTTTTTTCACAGGAGATGTCTGTTCACAAAACGGGCATCTTACATCAACTTTAGCCACTGTATTCCACATCCAAAACCGGACATTTCACACTGCAATCAACATATTGAATACACGACCGCGCGATTGAATGTCGCCAGCATCATAGGCAATCCCGCTTTTCTATTGGTATCGTACGCAAATTTTACGTAAGCTAGTAAGGTTTTTACGTTACAGGCGCAAATGAGGCAAATTATGATGGATTCACTCATCGTTCCGGATCTGAATCTGCTGCGGCGGTGGTTGGATCAACTCAATATTCTCTATTTTGAATGTGACTCCTGTCAGGCGTTGCATTTGCCCCATATGCAGAATTTCGATGGTATTTTCGATGCCAAGGTCGATCTGGTGGAAGGTGTTGTTTTATTTTCTGCGCTGGCCGAGGTGAAGCCCAGCGCCTTGATTTCGCTGGCGGGCAACCTGAGCCAAATCAACGCCAGCTCCTTGACGGTGAAAGCCTTTCTTGATGTGCAAGACGATAATCTGCCAAAGCTTATCGTTTGTCAGACGCTCGACGTGGCGGCAGGCGTGGTCATTGAGCAGTTCCGCCACTTTATGCAGCAGTCAGAAGAGCAGATCTCCATGGTTATTCTGGAAGCCTGTGCTAACAATATGCTGTTTCTCGGTGAAGAAGAAGAGACCTCTCCTGCGCGCACTCTGTCACACAGTCTGCATTGATTCTGTTGCTGCCTGCGGGCAGCAATCATTTTTTCTTATTTCCCCTGTCGCCTTTGGTTTATTCTGCTAAAAATCTTTTTTTCGATATATTCCACCGCACAGAGTTAATACTTCCCGTTCACCGCGCCAACTCCTGCATAATTAATCGATAAAAGCCGTTTTTTACGTTGCACATATAGCACAGCGAACACGAGGCGGTTATGCTAACTTCCTGTGACCGTCAGGCGATGACAATGCATTTATCTCTGTGTGTACTATGATTATTTTTAGTGCATAGCCATTCAACATCCCCGCCTGTCGGCGCGATAAATTCAGGTATGTGTCCGGTATCGTCCTGATACGGATTTTATTCCATGATTCACCCCTAGTATGGAGGAAGGAATGGATGTTCACCCAACGTAAAACATGGCTCTCGGGTGCTGTTGCCGGCTTGATGATGGCAGCGTCCGTCACCGCATCTGCGGAAGAAAAAACGCTGCATGTGTATAACTGGTCAGATTACATTGCGCCGGACACCCTGAGCAATTTCCAGAAAGAAACAGGCATCAAAGTCGTTTATGACGTGTTTGACTCCAACGAAGTGTTGGAAGGCAAACTGATGGCGGGCAGCACCGGTTTTGATTTGGTGGTACCTTCTGCCAGCTTTATTGAGCGCCAGCTTGCCGCTGGTGTTTTCCAGCCGCTGGATAAAAGCAAACTGCCTAACTACAAAAAACTCGATCCTGAGCTGATGAAGCTGATTTCTCAGCACGATCCTGACAACAAATATGCGATTCCCTACCTGTGGACCACCACAGGTATTGGCTTTAACATCGATAAAGTCAAAGCCACGCTGGGTGCGGATGCGCCAGAAGAGATTTTCGCGACCGTGCTGAATTATCAGGGTAAAGATCCGAACAGCACCAAGGCCGATGATTACAGCAAAGGTGCAACTGACATGCTGCTGAAATTGCGCCAGAGCATCGGCTTTGTTGAATAAATAGAACTTTTGGGTAATCATCGGAGCAGATCACCACAGTTGTTTCAAAATCAGGTCTCCATGGCAAAACAAAATTTTAAAATCACCAACTGGCCCTCTTATAACAAGGCCCTCAAGCAGCGC
>NZ_JAHWCO010000067.1:0-1866 GCF_020054415.1 Candidatus Symbiopectobacterium sp.
CGCTGCTTGAGGGCCTTGTTATAAGAGGGCCAGTTGGTGATTTTAAAATTTTGTTTTGCCATGGAGACCTGATTTTGAAACAACTGTGGTGATCTGCTCCGATGATTACCCAAAAGTTCTATTTATTCAACAAAGCCGCACGGCGGTATTGCGCACATCCACAATCGAACTAATGGGCTCTCCCGCCGCCAGGCGGTGTGCAACTTCCACCAGCGGCCGCTCGCCGTTGCCGTAGATCAACAAATCGTCTTTGGCATCCACCAGCACCGAATGACGCACCTTATCTGACCAATAGTCGTAATGTGCGATACGGCGCAGGCTAGCCTCAATGCCGCCCAGCACAACCGGCACATCGCTAAAGGCTTCCTTGCAGCGCTGGGTATAAACCAGTGTGGCGCGATCCGGACGCTTACCGGCAATATTATCTGGCGTATACGCATCATCATGGCGCGCTTTGCTATCGGCGGTGTAATGGTTGATCATCGAGTCCATATTGCCTGCCGTCACGCCGTAAAACAGGTTCGGCTTGCCCAGACGCATAAAGTCGTTCTTCTGCGTCCAGTCCGGCTGGGCAATAATCCCAACCCGAATCCCCTGCGACTCCAGCATCCTGCCAACGATCTCCATGCCGAAGCTGGGATGGTCCACATAGGCATCCCCTGTCACCAGCACAATGTCGCAGCTGTCCCAGCCCAGTTAATCCATCTCTGCGCGGCTCATGTGCAAAAATGGCGCAGTGCCGTAGCACTCAGCCCAGTAGCGTGGGTAAGAAAACAGATGGCGTTCAGGAACAATCAGGCTTGTGGACACGGTCAACTCTTCAACACGGGGGGTTATCAGGGCCGGAAATTCTACCGATTTCCCCAGAAAAAGGGGGAAATTTACACAGGAAATGAGACAGATCATGAAAATGGTTCTGCGCAAAAAACGCGCACCAACGTTGCAAGAAAACACACCGGGTGAGGTCGTTAGCCACCCTGCGCGTTTGCAATGCTACACTTCAGGTAAATATAGCCAGCCACATAACAGAATATATGACCAGCACTGCATTGAAACGCCCGATTCTGACGCTCCCCAACGGGGCGGACAAACTCCTGCTGCATTCGTGCTGCGCGCCGTGTTCAGGGGAAGTGATGGAAGCCATTCAGGCCTCCGGGCTTCACTACACCATTTTCTTCTACAACCCCAATATTCATCCGCAGAAGGAGTATATCATCCGCAAGGAAGAGAATATTCGCTTCGCTCAGAAGCATGGTGTGCCCTTTATCGATGCTGATTACGACATGGATAACTGGTTCGAACGGGCAAAAGGAATGGAGTGGGAACCGGAGCGCGGCGTTCGCTGCACCATGTGCTTTGATATGCGCTTCGAGCGCACCGCACTCTATGCCGCGGAAAATGGCTTTACGGTGATCAGCAGTTCGCTCGGCATCTCGCGCTGGAAAAACATGCAGCAAATTAATGACTGCGGCCAGCGGGCCGCCTCACATTATCCGGGTATGGAGTACTGGGATTACAACTGGCGTAAAGAGGGCGGCTCTTTACGCATGATAGAGATCAGCAAGCGGGAGCAATTTTATCAGCAAGAATACTGCGGTTGCGTTTATTCCCTGCGCGACAGCAATCTGCACCGCAAATCGCAAGGCAGACAGCTGATTAAAATCGGGAAACTGTATTATGGTACTGAGGAGTAATCGCACGGGTGATCCCGAACTCTACCCGTCATTCGGCTTTGTTGAATAAATAGAACTTTTGGGTAATCATCGGAGCAGATCACCACAGTTGTTTCAAAATCAGGTCTCCATGGCAAAACAAAATTTTAAAATCACCAACTGGCCCTCTTATAACAAGGCCCTCAAGCAGCGC
>NZ_JAHWCO010000032.1:0-4422 GCF_020054415.1 Candidatus Symbiopectobacterium sp.
AACGGCCATGTTCCGGTTCAAAAGGCTTCTGGGTGGTCATCTAAGTCTGAGAGACTACGATGCTCAGGTGGGTGAAGCCATGGCCATGGTCAAAGCGCTTAACCGGATCACGCTATTAGGAATGCTGAACAGTATTCGCATTACGTAACAATCGACCCGTATGGGGCGCAGTCGTTACAAGTTCTGATTTATTCAACAAAGCCCTTTTGGAAGTTCGTCGTTGTAAGCACTGTAGCCATCCGTGTTTGCATGACTGACGACGGTAACGCTGATGGCCACTTTTGCCATAACCGTGTTTTTTCACAGGAGATATCTGTTCACAAAACGGGCATCTTACATCAACTTTAGCCACTGTATTCCACATCCAAAACCGGACATTTCACACTGCAATCAACATATTGAATACACGACCAGTTTTTCTAGGCCAGCGATACGCTGCTTAATCTGGCGAAAAACCGTCAGGACCTACGATCGACCATCAGCGTAAAGATGAGACTGGCATCTTATTGAATGCGCTGAACAAGATGAGCACCAATCTCCAGCAGCTTGTCGGGCAACTGCGCGATGGTGCTCACAGCATTGCTTCGGCTACCGCACAGATTGCGGCCGGTAACCTGGATCTATCCGGCCGCACCGAAGAACAGGCCAGTTCTCTGGAATAGACGGCTGCATCAATGAACAAGCTAGCGGCTACCGTTAAAAACACCGCAGAAAATACCCAACAGGCCAATACGCTGGTGAACGATGCCGCCCTGGAGATGAAAAATAGCGGCAGCAAAATGTCTGATGCCGCGAGCAAAATGCATGAAATCCGTGATTCTGCCAACCACATTGTAAAAATCATCGCCCTAATCGACGGCATTGCTTTCCAAACCAATATATTGGCGCTCAATGCCGCCGTTGAAGCAGCGCGTGCGGGTGAACAGGGTCGCGGCTTTGCCGTGGTGGCCAGCGAAGTGCGTAGCCTCGCGCAGCGTAGTGCCGCCGCCGCAAAAGAGATCAAAGCGCTGATCGACGATGCCGTGCACACCACACAACAAGGGATGGAACTGGTGGAAGGTGCCGAAACATCAATGAAAAACCTGAGCGACAACGCCTCTCACATGAGCAGCATTATGTCGGAAATTGCGCACTCCAGCCGAGAACAAAGCGTCGGGATCGATCAGGTCAACATTGGTGTCGGGCAGGTTGATGCATCAACACAGCAAAACGCATCGCTGGTGGAAGAAGTCTCTGCGGCTGCACAATCACTGCAAAATCAAGCGCAACGCCTGACAGATGCCGTCGCCGTGTTTGTCATTACACCGACCAGTTCAATGACAGTGACGTCCCCTATAACAACCGCTAAAACACCGTTACTGGCTGCTGCAAGTACAGATTCCACCACAACATCGTAAAATGATAACTGGACCACCTTTTAATTCAACCTATTGCCGGGGCGTATGAGCGCCCCTGCTCGCCTCACCTCTCGTTTTTGCTATTTTCAGATAATACGCCAATGACAACGCGCGATTACGCCTGCGAAAAGATGGGCTTTATGCACCGACTGCGCTAGAATAGCCTTTTCAGGATGAAGAGAAATTAGTTTTATTTCAATAAATTATTTTTAAAACTACCTTTGGAGGTGAAAACCATGCTGAGTGTCATTCCAGTATTGATATTTGTTGCACTGGTTATTGTATGGTCAGGGATCAAGATCGTGCCGCAAGGCTATCAGTGGACCGTAGAACGTTTTGGCCGCTACACCAAGACACTGATGCCGGGGTTAAACTTGGTGGTACCGTTCATGGATCGCATTGGTCGCAAAATCAATATGATGGAGCAGGTACTTGAGATTCCCTCCCAGGAAGTGATATCCAAAGACAACGCCAACGTGACGATTGATGCCATCTGCTTTATTCAGGTAGTGGAGGCGGCACGTGCGGCTTATGAGGTCAGTTCACTCGAATTGGCGATCAAAAACCTGACCATGACCAACATCCGTACCGTGCTGGGTTCTATGGAGCTGGATGAAATGCTGTCGCAGCGTGACAGCATCAACACCCGCCTGCTGCATATTGTCGATGAAGCCACTGGCCCGTGGGGCATAAAAATCACCCGTATTGAGATCCGCGATGTGCGCCCACCCGCCGAACTGATCGCCTCGATGAACGCCCAGATGAAAGCCGAACGAACCAAACGTGCCGACATTCTTGAAGCGGAAGGGGTGCGTCAGGCTGCCATTCTCAAAGCGGAAGGTGAAAAGCAGTCGCAAATTTTAAAAGCTGAAGGGGAGCGTCAATCCGCGTTTCTGGAAGCAGAAGCTCGTGAAAGAGCCGCAGAAGCAGAAGCACGCGCCACTCAGATGGTCTCTGATGCTATTGCCTCCGGTAATATTCAGGCTATCAACTACTTTGTGGCACAAAAATATACCGACGCATTGAAAGAGATTGGTTCTGCCGACAACAGCAAAGTTATCATGATGCCCCTAGATGCCAGCAATCTGATGGGCGCTATTGGCGGTATCGCCGAGTTGATTAAAGATAGCGGAAACGCCCGGAGCCAGAATGGACGTTGAACTGCTGGCTAAGAGTGCACACTGGGTGTGGCTCTCGCTCGGTGGTCTACTACTGGCGGCTGAAATGCTTGGGGCCAGCGGTTATTTACTGTGGAGCGGCGTGTCTGCCGTTATTATTGGTTTATTAACCTGGGTATTACCGCTGCCTTGGGCGTGGCAGGGAACGTTATTTGCCGTGCTGACCATCATCATCGCGCTGCTGTGGTTATACTGGCTGCGTAGCCGTTCACGCCGGATAGCAGGTGCCACACTGCTGAACCAACGCAGTCGGCAACTGATAGGAGTGCGTGCCACTGTCACCAAAGCGGTTGTGGATGGCATCGGGCGTGCCAGAATCGGTGACAGCACTTGGCGGATCAAAACCGATGAAGCTCTGCGCGTCGGTACTACCGTAGAAGTGATTGCCGTTGACGGCATTACGCTACACGTCCGCGCCCTCAAGGTTTAACCGCCCTTCCCGACTATCCCCAACAGTAACACGGTTGGGGATTTTTCATCCTTATGGAAGTATCCTCGCGCGGCACAAGCGGTTAGCATGAGCGTTTGTGGTTGATGGAGATAAATCATGACGTTACTGCGCCAACTGGCAACGTGGTTGGGATTAATTTCACCGTTCGCCTATGCCTACCCCGCACTGGATGTTTCTCTGACAAGCGGCGGACGCCTGCATTTGGTGGGCAGTATCCATATGGGCAGCGAAGCCATGTCTCCGCCGCCGGAGGTGTTGCTGCAACAATTGCAGCAGTCTACTGCACTGGTGGTAGAAGCAGATATCTCCGATATGGGTTCGCCGTTGCAGGAAGAGTACGAGCCAATTACGCTGGCGGAGCGCCTGGATCCAGAACGCTATCAGCTGTTCCAGCAGCACTGTGAGGCACTGGCGCTTAGCCTGAACCGCTTTGAGCATCTGCCTGCATGGCACGCGGCGCTGACGCTCCAGGCGATGCAAGCGCAATCGCTCGGCCTACGTCCTCACTATGGCATCGATTATCAATTGATTCAGGCCGCCAAAGCGGCAAACATTCCGGTGATTGAATTTGAAGGTCAGCAAGAACAGCTCGCCATGCTGCGACAATTGCCGCAGGGGGGTGTAGCATTACTGGAAGATACGCTGGATCACTGGCACGTTAATGCGCGTCTGCTTCAGGTGATGACCGGCTGGTGGCTGGAAGGACCGCCAGCAAAATCCGCTGCCGCTATGCCGGCGACGTTCAGCCACGCCTTGTCCGAGGTATTGATGCGTCAACGCAATACCCGCTGGCGCGATCAGTTACAAGCACTGCCGAGCGGACATTATGTCGTGGCTGTCGGTGCGTTGCATCTGTACGGCGACAATAGCCTGCCTTCCCTGCTACAACCTGTTAATGCAAAGCAATAACGACGGGATTGATTAAGGAACGAGCACCATGACACACGCAGTAAAACTTCTGGAAAAAAATAAGGTCGCTTTCCAACTTCACAACTACGACCATGATCCAAACGAAACCAATTTTGGCGAAGAAGCAGCGCGTAAGCTGGGGCTGAATAAAGAGCAAGTGTACAAAACCCTGCTGGTATCGCTGAACGGCGATGCCAAACACTTAGCCGTTGCCATCACCCCAGTCTCCGGGCAGTTGGATTTAAAGAAGGTGGCGCGAGCCTTTGGTGCCAAAAAAGCGGATATGGCCGACCCTATGCTGGCTCATCGGGTTACGGGCTATTTGGTAGGCGGTATTAGCCCGTTGGGAGGCTTTGTTGAATAAATCAGAACTTGTAACGACTGCGCCCCATACGGGTCGATTGTTACGTGATGCGAATACTGTTCGGCATTCCTAATAGCGTGATCCGGTTAAGCGCTTTGACCATGGCCATGGCTTCACCCACCT
>NZ_JAHWCO010000739.1:0-1302 GCF_020054415.1 Candidatus Symbiopectobacterium sp.
CGTTAGGCAGATGGAGCCGCGCTGCGCTTATACAGGCTGGATTCATGTCCATCGACAAGGTGTTAATGGATTCGACCTGGCGGTCACCCAGACTCCGGAGATAGCCAGCAAGACTTTCAACACCGCGATCATCTTTGAGTTCCAGTGCCTGTCCCTCTGTCCCTGAGTATCAGAGATAACGGCGACGTACTGATGCGATAACGGTGACGTACTGATGCCCCTTTTTGAAAGCGACCTCGTCAACACAGAGATGACGCGCGGCCTGTGGTGTTTTTCGACGGGCCAGTCCACGCTTAACCGACCGTTGCATAATGTTATCGACAGCATTCCAGCTCAGCCTCAGCTGTTTCCTGACGGCATCCACGGTGCTGATTTTCAGACATGAGATAACGAATGACTCGAACAACACCGTATACCGGCTACCGGTGCTAGCCCATGAAACAGGCTGCGTCTGGCAGCCATGCTCCGAGCACACAATGCGGGGTACATCAGCTTCGACTATTGTCGCGAACTGGCAGGTACCGAGGTACCGAGATGGCGCCATTTACGATGTCGGTGATCGTGAATAGGACAGTATTTCCCGCAGGTTGGACAGGTTAACTGAGTGTTTTCAGCGATAACTGACTGTAACGGCAACAGAACCGGCGTTCTCATCGAGAGAAAGAGACCCTACCCGCCACGGAACAGACAGGCTGAAGATATGAGCATAGAGAGACTTTCCGTCCATGGTGGTGACCTCTGTAATTCAATACCCCATTATCATGATCATGCCTTCAACCACCACAATAACACTACAATAAGTGAAGAACCATGTGTATACAATATATCGGCTATGGATGAAAATCAACCTGCTTTTTGAGAAGCGCTTCGCATAATTGGCATGGCAGTGGGCGGAGATCACATTTTGTGTTTGAAGCCTTACCAACCTTGTGATTAATTACTTTAACAAGTTAAGAACACATATACAGACAGAGGATTGATTTTCAATACTAAAGGGTGTTGTATGAATCAGTTATGCAAAAAAGGATTTTGCAGTCAAAAATTTCTTTCTCCTCATTGGGAGAAATTACCACCCGTTCTCAATTTGGCGGTTATAGCATCGCGGCAAATAAAACGATCTTTGCCCTTATCTCCAACGGAGAGCTTTATCTACGTGCGAACAAGGGCTTTGTTGAATAAATAGAACTTTTGGGTAATCATCGGAGCAGATCACCACAGTTGTTTCAAAATCAGGTCTCCATGGCAAAACAAAATTTTAAAATCACCAACTGGCCCTCTTATAACAAGGCCCTCAAGCAGCGC
>NZ_JAHWCO010000161.1:0-2166 GCF_020054415.1 Candidatus Symbiopectobacterium sp.
AGGTGGGTGAAGCCATGGCCATGGTCAAAGCGCTTAACCGGATCACGCTATTAGGAATGCCGAACAGTATTCGCATCACGTAACAATCGACCCGTATGGGGCGCAGTCGTTACAAGTTCTGATTTATTCAACAAAGCCCTTCCCGCCTGATATTCCTGAGTGGCTGCGCCAGTTGCAAACCTTTGGCATCTTTGCCACAGGCTATATGGCCCGCCCGTTGTGGGGCATCATCATGGCCCACTTTGGCGATCTGGTTGGACGTAAAAAATGTTCAGCCTGAGCATCTTCCTGATGGCGGTGCCTACGCTCGCCATGGGAATGTTGCCGAACTATGAAAGTATGGGGATTGCTGCGCCAGTATTGCTGCTGTTTATGCGTATTTTACAAGGTGCTGCGATTGGTGGTGAAGTGCCGGGAGCCTAGGTGTTTGTCTCTGAGCATGTGCCACGTTCTCGCATTGGGCTGGCGTGTGGCATTCTGACGGCGGGGCTGACGCTCGGTATTCTGCTTGGTTCTGCGATTGCGACACTACTCAATAGCACATTAACGCCGCAGCAGATTGTCGGCGGCGGCTGGCGTATTCCGTTCTTCCTCCGCGGTATCTTTGGTTTCTTTGCCATGTAGTTGCGTCGCTGGTTGCAAGAGACACCGGTGTTTATGGAGATGCAGGCGCACAAACGTCTGGCGGACGAATTGCCGCTTAAAGCGGTGGTGATGAAACATAAAACGGCGGTTGTGGTGTCGATGCTGCTGACCTGGCTGCTCTCAGCCTGCATAGTGGTGGTGATCCTGATGGCTCCTACCTATTTGCAAAAAGCGCATGGCACCCCCGCTTCGATGGCGTTGCAGGCCAACTGTCTTGCAACTATCACCCTGATGATATGCTGTGTGACCGTCGGGATGATCGTCGATCGCATCGGAGCAGGTAAGACGTTTATTTTCGACAGCATCCTGCTGGCAGCGGGCTGCGCTTTCTTCTATATGGTGGCAGCGCGCGATCCTTCGTTGCTGTTCTTAGGGTATGCGGTTGCGGGATTATGCGTTGGCGTAGTCGGTGCGGTGCCTTATGTGATGGTGCAAGCGTTCCCGCAGGAAGTGCGCTTCTCGGGCGTCTCTTTCTCTTACAACGTCTCTTACGCGATTTTCGGTGGTCTGACGCCGATAAGCGTCACATTGATGATGCAGATAACGCCTATCGCACCAGCCGTTTATGTGCTGGTACTGTCTGGGCTTGGCTTGCTGCTGGGGCTTTATCTTTATCAGACACAGTCTCGCCGCCGCGTGGCGCTTACCGAGTCGGCGCAGAGCCTGTAGTGTTCCGTGCATGCTCTGCCGCAATAAAAAGCCCGGCGCATGCGCCGGGCTTTTTATTGCGGGTAACGCGAGGCTGCGATTAGTGTGCCGCGCCGCGTGCACCAATCGGCAGTACCGTACGGCCAAACTGCGCGTTCAGCACTTCTGCCATTGCCAGATAAATGGCGCTGGCGCCACAAATAATGCCTTCATAGCCCGCAATGGTCAGCAGGCCGTGGTTACCGGTGAAGTTACCGATAGCCAACAGGGCAAACAGCAGCGTCAGGCTGGCAAATACAAACTGCAACGCGCGGTTGGCGCACAGCGTACCGAAGAACATAAACAGGGTGAAAACGCCCCACAGGCCAAGAAATACCCCGATGAACTGTGCATCACTGGCTTCTGCCAGGCCCATTTTCGGCAGCATCAGAATGCCGACCAGCGTTAGCCAGAATGCGCCGTAAGAGGTGAATGCGGTCACGCCAAAGGTGTTGCCTTTCTTGTATTCCAACAGCCCTGCGATGATCTGGGCGATGCCGCCGTAGAAAATCCCCATGCTGAGAATAATAGAAGAAAGTGGGAAAAAGCCTGCGTTATGCAGGTTAAGAAGAATGGTGGTCATCCCGAAGCCCATCAGTCCTAACGGACCGGGATTTGTCAGCGAGTTCGTTTGCATAAATCCTCAGAATACAATAGTGGAGTTGTGTAGCTTGCTCGATGAATGCAAGAGCCTGTTTAAGATTTTGTGTAAATGCCTTTCCTCAGAAGTGGCCGTCAAGGCGGTCACCGAACTAGATAATAAAGCGACTCATTGCCATACGCCAGTCCTGTAAGGGCATCGTCCATTTCTGTGATGCCGCCTGGATTGCCAGC
>NZ_JAHWCO010000006.1:0-1451 GCF_020054415.1 Candidatus Symbiopectobacterium sp.
AGGTGGGTGAAGCCATGGCCATGGTCAAAGCGCTTAACCGGATCACGCTATTAGGAATGCCGAACAGTATTCGCATCACGTAACAATCGACCCGTATGGGGCGCAGTCGTTACAAGTTCTGATTTATTCAACAAAGCCCAGTTTTGGTTGAAAATGCTTGTCATCTCAGGTGTACACTTTTCTCATGAGGCCTAACTGCATGATTTTACGTTGCGAGGATCCGTTGTTTCGCTGGGCTGCCAGCATAAAATCTATTTATTCAACGAAGCCCCAATCAGGTTTAACCGTATGGGACTTGCAATGGCTGGCGCAAAGTAGGTTATTTCCCCACAACCAGCCTTTTCCTGACATGCTACACTCCCCTCCCTCTTTCGAGGTTCAAACCCATTACTGGGTAAGGATAAGTCAGGCTTGCAATAGGCACTCCAACAGCCCATGATTAACTCATTAACTTGATTTAATCACTTGATTTACAAAGCAGAATAGCGCACCTAAAACGGAATATCGTCGTCAAAGTCCATCGGAGGTTCATTGCCGCCAGGCATCGGAGCATTGTTCTGTTGACGCGGTGCTTGCTGTGCGCCGCCGCTGAAGGCCTGACCACCCTGAGGCTGCTGCGGTTGTCCCCAGCCACCCTGCGGTGCGTTGTTGCCTGCGTTGCCGCCTGCCGGGGCACCACCACCCTGACGGCCGCCCAGCATCTGCATGGAGCCGGAAATGTCTACCACTACTTCCGTGGTATAACGATCCTGCCCGCTCTGATCCTGCCATTTACGCGTGCGCAGTTGACCTTCAACATACACCTGTGAGCCTTTGCGCAGGTATTCTCCAGCCACTTCAGCAAGCTTTCCGTACAGAGTGACGCGGTGCCATTCTGTACGCTCTTTCTGCTCACCGGTCTGCTTGTCGCGCCAAGTATCTGACGTGGCCAGAGTCAGGTTAGCAACGGCACCACCGTTCGGCAGATAACGGACTTCCGGGTCTTGCCCCAGATTCCCGACAAGAATCACTTTATTAACGCCTCTGCTGGCCATGCTTGTGTCTCCTGATGAGTCAATACGTAAAGTCTAAGCCAGAAATCATAACATGCCAGCACTGTGCTGAGTACCCGCGATGTCGCATCCACACTTTTTTTATTGGTTACATTGTTGCATTAGAGTACTGGATATTTATGGGTCTTCACTTGTTGTGGTGGCTGAAGGCATGATAATGGCGTATTAAATTGCAGAGGTCACCACCATGGACGAAAAGTCTCTCTACGCTCATATCCTCAACCTGTCTATTCCGTGGCAGGTAAAGTCTCTTTCTCCCGATGAGAATGCCGGTTCTGTTACCGTTACAGTCGGTATCGCTGAAAACACTCAGTTAACCTGTCCAACCTGCGGGAAACACTGTCCTATTCACGATCACCGACATCGTAAATGGCGCCATCTCGATACCTGCCAGTTCGC
>NZ_JAHWCO010000676.1:0-2455 GCF_020054415.1 Candidatus Symbiopectobacterium sp.
AGGTGGGTGAAGCCATGGCCATGGTCAAAGCGCTTAACCGGATCACGCTATTAGGAATGCCGAACAGTATTCGCATCACGTAACAATCGACCCGTATGGGGCGCAGTCGTTACAAGTTCTGATTTATTCAACAAAGCCCAAGGGAAGACCCAAATATCATCATTTATTGCGGCATATTTCACCGAGGATGCCTTAGAGGGAACGGAGACAGGAAAAGCCCTACAAAAAATAGCGTTTTTTTGTCATGACGGCTCTCGCTACAATGAAGCAACGGTATATGTGCTTTGCAATCGCTTGGATAACAAAGCACATACGCGACAATGGTGCGATAATACCCCGTTACATAATGATGCCGTGCGATCCCTCCTACAGGAAGAGGGCATCGTGATGGCTCGCAGAAACACCGTTTGAGGAAGCAAAAAGCATGACGACGACAACGATTGAAAAAATTCAGCGCCAGATTACAGAAAACCCGATTCTGTTATACATGAAAGGTTCCCCGAAGTTGCCGAGCTGCGGTTTCTCTGCCCAAGCCGTGCAAGCGCTGTCGGCGTGCGGTGAACGCTTCGCCTATGTGGACATTTTACAAAACCCGGATATTCGTGCTGAGCTGCCAAAATACGCTAATTGGCCGACCTTTCCCCAACTGTGGGTTGACGGTGAACTGGTTGGTGGATGCGATATTGTCATTGAAATGTATCAACGTGGCGAATTGCAGCAACTGATCAAAGAAACCGCAGACAAATACCGTGAGCCGCAGGACTGAGACAGCGCACAGTAAATTGTGCCTGTTGGCGGGCATACCGCCGGTATCCGAGGTAAAAGAGGGGAACCAGCACCTGGGTCCCCTCTTATTTGGGAATGAAACCTGTTCATGGTCGTATTCCGAGAACTCAGTCCGTTTGGTCTTCCACGGGCAATGGCCAACCGCCCAGCCGCTTCCAACGATTAACAAGTTCGCAAAATAGCGCCGTGGTTTGCTGCGTATCATAAAGCGCTGAGTGTGCCTGCGCGGAGTCGAAGGCGATGCCAGCGGTCATGCAGGCCTTTGCCAATACGGTCTGTCCCAGCACCAATCCGCTCAGCGCGGCAGTGTCAAAGGTGGCAAAGGGGTGGAACGGGTTGCGCTTCAGCCCGCAGCGTTCCGCTGCTGCCATCAGAAAGCAGTGATCAAAATTGGCGTTGTGGGCGACAATAATCCCGCGATTGCAGCCCCTGTCTTTAATACCTTTACGCACCATTTTGAATATTTCATGCAGTGCTTCGTATTCAGAGACGGCACCGCGCAACGGATTGTGGGGATCAATGCCGGTAAATGCCAGCGCAGCGGGATCAAGAAGCGCGCCTTCGAATGGCTCGACGTGAAAATACAACGTCTCATCGGGCTGTAACCAACCGTCTTCATCCATTTTCATCGTGATGGCGGCAATTTCCAGCAGTGCGTCAGTTTTCGCGTTGAACCCTGCAGTTTCAACATCAATAACAACCGGGTAAAACCCGCGGAAACGGCCACTCAGTGCGTTCAGGTTATTTTTATCAGCCATGTTCTCTTTAATCATTTACTAAATGCAGCGCGCATTATGGCAAATTCCCACCATCAATGCAGTAAAACTGATGCATTGAGCACCCCGAAGGGGAGAAGTGCGCAATGGAATGAGCACAGCGTAAGAGAGAAGGGAAAGGAAAAAACCAAAAAAAGCGGCGGACAGAAGCCGCCGCAGTGCATTGCCTGACAATCAGTTGCCGAGCCCGTTTCCGGATTGCGCTTTTTCAATCAGCTCAATCTTGTAACCATCGTGATCTTCGATAAAGGCAATAATTGTGGTGCCGCCCTTAACAGGGCCAGCTTCGCGCGTCACTTTTTCGCCAACCTGACGAATTCGCTCGCAGGTTGCGGCAACGTCTTCAACCGCCAGCGCAATGTGTCCGAAAGCATTACCCAAATCGTATTTATCAACGCCCCAGTTGTACGTAAGTTCAATGACGGCCCCTTCGCTCTCTTCGGTATAACCCACGAAAGCGAGCGTGTATTTGTATTCGGTATTTTCACTGGTTCGCAGCAAACGCATCCCCAGTACCTTGGTGTAAAAATCGATTGAGCGTTGTAAATCCCCAACACGCAACATGGTATGAAGTAATCGCATAATATCCTCGATTGACTACTGTGGTTGACCGCCATCACAAAGGCGGGTCGTGTATTCAATGAGTTGATGTTGCATCAAACGTAGTACTCGCGTTCGATGTAAGTACCGATGATCCTATCGTGCATTTCAGATGATTTTGAATACCCGAGCGTCTTGCGATTGAGCCGTTGCAATCGGTTACGCAGTATCAGATGTGCACGCTCAATACGCTGTGTATACAGCTTGCTAACAATGTGTTTTACTTTTGGAAGTTCGTCGTTGTAAGCACTGTGCCATCCGTGTTTGCATGACTGACGACGGTAACGCTGAGG
>NZ_JAHWCO010000605.1:0-2094 GCF_020054415.1 Candidatus Symbiopectobacterium sp.
CGCGTGACACGCCCATGATCTTGCAGGCTTTTGATACGTTACCGAGTTCTTCGGCGATATTGAGCAGGCCGGCTTTGTGTTTGATAATGGGATTGTTAGTATGAAGCATGAGAGTTACCTCGCGTTTTGTTTAAGGATTAGGCACCCATATCAAAACCGGTCACTCTCAACCTTTCAAGGTCCAGTGTCAGATCTAGTCTCGACTAATACAAATTGAAGGTAAAGAAGTGCTGGTGTTGATTAAAGCGCCCTAGATTGCGGTATACGATGCCGTAGCAACCCGGACGCAATCCGATAACGAGCTGACTGGCACAGTGTCGTCGCTGGAAGTGGGACAGGATAGCAGCGAAGTGCCGATCACACTGGCAAGCGGCGAGACACTCTGCGCCACGGTGCCAAACGAGCAGGTTACACAGCAAAAAGTGCGCGCGGGAATGGTGGCAATGCCCTTTATTTCTGAGAGTATTACTTGCTGAAAAAGAGATAAAGAATGTCGTCGTTGCAAATTTTGCAAGGTGTTTTTCGCATAAATGATACACGCGTTTTGCGCATTGATGCCTTGATGCTGGAAGGAAAATCGCAGTGTGCCTTTGGGGGCGCCAATGGCAGCGGAAAATCTGCGCTGGCGCGCGCACTATCGAGTGAACTCCCGCTGCTGGAGGGCTAACAACACAGCGATTTTCCTCGCGTTGCACGCCTCTCCTTCGAGCAGTTGCAACAATTGGTCACGCAAGAGTGGCAGCGTAACAATACCGATATGCTCAGCGCTGATGAAGACGATACCGGACGTACTACCGCTGAAGTGATTCAGGATGAGATTCACGATCCTACCCGCTGTGCGACTCTGGCCGCCCTGTTTGGCATCACTCCCCTGCTCTCGCGCCGTTTTAAATACCTCTCTACCGGCGAAACACGCAAGGTCATGCTGTGCCAGGCGTTGATGCCAAAGCCCGATCTGTTGATTCTGGATGAGCCCTTCGATGGTCTTGATGTGGCTCCCCGTGCACAGTTGGCAGAGCATTTGGCGGAGTTGGCTCAGCGCGGCTACACGCTGGCGATCATCGTTAACCGCTTCGATGATATTCCTGAATTTGTCAATCATGTCGGTATTCTGGCCGACTGCACACTGACGCGCACGGGTACGCGTGAATCGGTATTGGCCGATGCCTTGATCGCCCAACTGGCATTTAGTGAAACGCTTTCCGGCACAGCGCTACCAGCCCAAGAAGACCCGCTGCATACGCCAACGCTCCCAGCCGATCAAGCGCGCATCCTCCTGAGAGATGGCGTGGTGCAATATAATGATCGCCCCATTCTGCACCACCTTAATTGGGAGGTGTTGCCCGGTCAGCATTGGCAAATCGTCGGCCCTAACGGTGCAGAAAAATCCACGTTGCTAAGCTTGATTACTGGCGATCACCCGCAGGGATACAGTAATGATTTAACCCTGTTTGGACGCCGTCGCGGCAGTTGTGAAACCATTTGGGATATCAAACGGCATATCGGTTACGTCAGCAGCAGCCTGCATTTGGAATACCGCGTCAGCAGTAGTGTGCGCCATGTTATTACGTCAGGCTTTTTCGATTCGATTGGCATTTATCAGGCCGTGTCCGATCGCCAACGTTTCTTAACGCAGCAATGGCTTGAACTGCTGGGGCTCACCGCACAAGCGGACTCCCCGTTCCACGCATTGTCATGGTGACAACAGCGTCTGGTACTGATTGCGCGTGCGCTGGTGAAACATCCGGCACTGCTGATCCTTGACGAACCGTTACAAGGGTTAGATCCGCTCAACCGACAGTTGGTGCGACGCTGGCTTGATGTGTTGATCGGTGAAGGCGAAACACAACTGCTGTTCGTTTCCCATCACGCCGAAGACGCGCCGGAATGTATCACAAACCGTCTTACCTTTGTGGCACAAGGTGGTCGTGTATTCAATATGTTGATTGCAGTGTGAAATGTCCGGTTTTGGATGTGGAATACAGTGGCTAAAGTTGATGTAAGATGCCCGTTTTGTGAACAGACATCTCCTGTGAAAAAACACGGTTATGGAAAAAGTGGCCATCAGCGTTACCGTCGTCAGTCATGCAAACA
>NZ_JAHWCO010000218.1:0-6794 GCF_020054415.1 Candidatus Symbiopectobacterium sp.
CGCGTGACACGCCCATGATCTTGCAGGCTTTTGATACGTTACCGAGTTCTTCGGCGATATTGAGCAGGCCGGCTTTGTGTTTGATAATGGGATTGTTAGTATGAAGCATGAGAGTTACCTCGCGTTTTGTTTAAGGATTAGATACCCATATCAAAACCGGTAACTCTCAACCTTTCAAGGTCAAGTGTCAGATCTAGTCGCGACTAATACACATAAGCATACCACTGTTATTATTCTACCAGTCAAAATACATCGCCAGTATCCCCTTCTACAACGGGAGAGCAACGCGCTGATTTTCCCACCACATGGCCTGTGAAATAAAGGTAGAAAACCTAATAACCTCAGATAGGTGAGTGGTAAAATGTGTGCAAAATTTAAAGACTCACAATTTTTTTGACATTCTACAACGCGGTACACGGCATAATCGGTAATTGTCGCTAATGTAGGCAATTACCGTCACAAACACCGTCAAATCACACGTGAGAACTGCTGGGTCCGTGCTTTAGCACGTAGATAACTGTCAAAGCACATGCAGATATTGCGAATCAACAAGCGGCCTTTCGGTGTTACCACGATCCCCGTAGGGTGCAATTCAGCCAGGCCATCCTGCACCAACGGTGCCAACAGGCGCAAATCTTCCGCGAAGTAGAGGCGACAATCGATGCCATAGTCCGCTTCAATCGCTGCGTAATCCAGACGGAAATTACAGATAAGACTTTTGATCACATCACGACGGATGCAGTCATCGTGCGTCAAGCGCGAGCCGCGCCACAACGCATTGCCCTGCTCCCCCACCTTTTCGTAGTAGGTTTTCAGCGCCTTTTCATTTTGCGCGTAGCTGTCGCCAATCATGCTGATCGCCGACACCCCCATGCCCAGCAGGTCAGTGTCACCTTGCGTGGTGTAACCCTGAAAATTACGGTGCAATTTACCGGCACGTTGTGCCAGCGCCAGCTCATCGTCTGGGCGAGCAAAGTGATCCATGCCGATAAACTGATAGCCCGAGTGGGTGAGCGTGGTAATGGTTTGGCGCAGAATCTCCAGCTTTTGCGCGGGGCTCGGTAAATCCGCATCTTTGATTTTACGCTGGGCAGCAAACAGCGTCGGCAAATGGGCGTAATTGAATACGCTGAGCCGGTGCGGACTTAACTCAGCAACGCGTTGCAAGGTAAACGCAAAGCTTTCCGGCGTCTGTTTCGGCAAACCGTAAATAAGGTCTATATTGGTGGAGGTAAAGCCAAGCACTTTGGCACGTTCAATTAGCGCAAAGATAACTGCCTCATCCTGCTCACGATTCACCAGACGTTGCACTTCCTTGTTGAAATCCTGCACGCCCATGCTCAGGCGATTAAAGCCTTCCACACGCAGGTGATCGAGGATATTCAGCTCGATTTCACGGGGATCGACCTCGAGCGAGATTTCCGCCTCATCTGCAAACTGGAAATTCTCGCGCAGCAGCGCCATCAATCGGCTGATTTGATCTTTGTTGAGATAGGTCGGCGTGCCGCCGCCCCAGTGCAGTTGCGTGACGATGCGCCCGGAAAACAGCGGCGCGCGCTGGCGAATCTCCGTGGCCAGCACATCAAGATATTCTTCTGCTTTGTGCTGCTGGCGCGTCACCAGCTTGTTGCAACCGCAGAAATAGCACAGGCGATGACAAAACGGGATATGGACATAGAGCGACAGCGGCCGCTCAGGGTAACGCGCTATCGCCTGGCGGAATGCCGCATCATCATACTGCTCGTTAAACTCGAGCGCCGTGGGATACGAGGTGTAACGCGGCCCGGAATAGTTGTATTTTTGAATTAGGGCTAAATCCCAATCGACGTGTTGATCTTGCATGCTGTTACTCCTTACGCTTATATTTCCCGGTAGCGCTTTTCAGCGACAGCTTACGCTGTCCTGTCCCGAACACGGTGCGCTGTAGTCGCGTTTTACGCCGGGAAAGCAGCCACAGTTTAGCCAACAGGCACAGCAAATAACAGACAACCAACACCAGGATGAGAGACAGTAGCCCTTTCATCTATCAGAATACGTCTTTCGGGTTATTACGTTTGAGGAGCTGCATAATGTCTTCCCGCTGCGCTTCCTCTTCCTCATCATCCATTTCGATGCCCAGCTCATCCATCAGGGCATTGATACGATCGAGCGTGCTGTCCGCCCATTTCTGCTCATCTTTGCTCAGCGTTTCGCCGTTATCCAGACGTTCCAGCAGGGCATCGAGGCGATCGTCATTTTCCAGCAGAGCCAGCTCCTGCTCAGGAGTTAGCCGTGTTTCAAGCAGCGTGTCTGATTTAGCCGGTACGGCCGCTTTCGCGGGCTTTGCGCTTTTCGGCGTGTCATCACTGACGATCAGCGCGACCGGTTTTTTGCTCCCAATACGAGGATCGCGTATCTTGCTCTGGCCAGATTTGCCCGCCTCCACTGTCTCAGGATGCGCGCGACTGCCCGCCGCATGACCACTTTGTTTTTTCTGACGTTTACGCTCCCAGCCTTCGCTGTTAAGCTCGGCGCGCGTCTTTTTCTTGGCTTTCGATGTCGACGCCTTCGCGCCTGGGGCTTTGGTGCCCGAATTTTTCACCGGCTGTTTCATAACAACACTCTCAGGTAAACAGAAGACAATTGCGGCGGAATCTAGCAGAAAGGCCAGCAATAAAAAAGGGTTGGTGCGGCTAACTGGGCGAATTCGCCTTGTGCGCTACACGCTGCGACCGATAACCCCGCGTTTCGGGTCAGTTATAGGTATAATAGACCCAAAACCCCTTATCCAGACAGAGATAACCATTGTGACCGAACAACAGAACCAAAACGTGACGCATAACTACAATGTGACGCATTTTGTCACCAGCGCGCCCGATATTCGTCACCTGCCTGCCGATAGCGGTATTGAAGTGGCGTTTGCCGGACGCTCGAACGCGGGAAAATCCAGCGCGCTTAACACGCTGACCAACCAAAAAAGCCTGGCGCGCACCAGTAAAACACCGGGACGAACCCAGCTTATCAACCTGTTTGAAGTCACAGACGGCGTGCGTCTGGTTGACCTTCCCGGCTATGGCTATGCCGAAGTTCCGGAAGAGATGAAGCGGAACTGGCAGAAAGCACTGGGGGAATATCTGCAAAAACGTGCCTGTCTGCAAGGACTGGTGGTGTTGATGGATATCCGTCATCCGCTGAAAGATCTCGATCAGCAAATGATTGAATGGGCCGTGGATGTGGATCTGCCGGTGCTCATTCTGCTCACCAAATCCGATAAACTGGCTTCCGGTGTGCGCAAAGAGCAACTGAATGCTGTGCGTGAAGCAGTGCTCGCGTTTGGCGGAGATATTCAGGTTGAAGCCTTCTCCTCCTTGAAAAAAGAAGGGGTGGATAAACTGCGTAAGAAACTCGATCTGTGGTTCAACACCCGTCCTTCGGTGCAAGACGACGGCGATAATTAAGATTAACTGCCGCGATCGTTAGCGATCTTGCTGCGTTTTTCTGACTCGCGCCCAATAAAAAACGCCCCAGTCACCGAAGTGGCAGGGGCGGCTAATATTCAGCCAAATCCGATTACGTGAAGTAAAAGGTCTGAAAGATAGAACATCTTACCTCTGTACCCTACGTCGTCAACTCTACCCTATTTTTTCGCCAGAACAAAGGTTTTTTTGTTGTTTAGTTTCATAAAAAATGACTATGTGTCACACAAAGTCGAGCAAGCCACCCAATCCTGTAGTTTAATTACAGAAATGAATAACGTAATGCGCATTAAACGTTCAGTTGCAACACCCTGTTTTTCTGTACATTAATGCGCCTCATCCCAGTTTTTACCTTCGCCCACATCCACACGTAACGGAACGTTTAGCGACATACAACCCTCCATCAGGGTAGCGATCTTTTGTTTTGCCGCATCCAGCACCGACTCATGTACTTCAAACACCAATTCATCGTGTACCTGCATGATCATGTTCACCTGCGGCTGTTCTTGCTGTAGCCAACTATCGATCGCAATCATCGCTTTCTTGATGATATCGGCGGCAGTACCCTGCATCGGGGCGTTAATGGCGGCACGTTCAGCTGCCTTGCGGCTCATCGCATTGCGTGAGTGAATATCCGGCAAATAGAGACGGCGCCCATCCAGCGTCTGCACGTACCCTTTCTCTGCAGCTTCCTGACGGGTTCTTTCCATGTAGTCCTGCACACCAGGGTAGCGCTCGAAATAGAGGTTCATAAAGCGCTGCGACTCGGCGCGGGGGATCCCCAACTGACGTGACAGACCGAAAGCACTCATGCCATAAATCAAACCAAAGTTGATGGCTTTGGCGCTGCGGCGCTGCTCTCCGGTGACGCTCTCCAGCGGCAAGCCAAAGACTTCTGCGGCGGTGGCGCGGTGAATGTCCAGCCCTTCAGCAAACGCGTTGAGCAACCCAGCGTCACCGGAAAGGTGCGCCATAATACGCAGTTCGATCTGAGAGTAGTCTGCCGCCACGATGTGATATCCTTCAGGAGCAATAAACGCCTGACGAATGCGTCGCCCTTCATCGTTGCGTACCGGGATGTTTTGTAGATTGGGATCACTGGAGGAAAGACGCCCCGTCGCCGTGACCGCCTGATGGTATGACGTGTGCACCCGCTGGGTCAGCGGATTGATCATCAGCGGCAGCTTGTCGGTGTAAGCCGATTTCAGTTTCGCCAGCCCACGATATTCCAGAATGCGTTTAGGCAGCGGATAGTCATGCGCCAGCTCTTCCAACACTTCTTCATTGGTGGAAGGGGCACCTTTCGGCGTTTTCTTTAGCACCGGCAGCTTTAGCTTATCGTATAAGATCCCCCGCAACTGCTTAGTGGAGGCAAGGTTAAACGCTTCACCGGCCAGTTCATGCACTTCGGTTTCAAGCTCAGCGAGACGTGTGGCCAGTTCCTGAGAATGCTGCGCCAAAATGCCCGCATCAATCAGTACCCCCTGACGCTCAATGCGTGACAGCACCGGCACCAACGGCATATCAATATCACGGAACACCTTCACCAGTTCCCCTTGCTGTTGCAGATTTTCCCACAGGGTTTGATGCAAATGCAAAGTGACATCCGCATCTTCTGCGGCATAGGTGCTGGCCTGTTCAACAGGAATCTGATTAAAGGTAAGCTGGTTCTTGCCTTTACCCGCAATCTCTTCAAACGAAATGGTTTTATGTTGCAGATAGCGTTCGGCTAGGCTGTCCATATCATGACGGCCTGCCACGCTGTTTAACACGTAAGACTCCACCATGGTGTCATACGCAATACCACGTAGCTCAATGTCATAACGCTTCATCACGCCCTGATCGAACTTCAGGTTCTGCCCAATTTTGCGCAGCACGCTGTCTTCCAGCAGGGGTTTAAGCAATTCCAGTGTACGAGTTCTGTCGATTTGCTCCGGCGCATCCAGATAATCATGCGCCAGCGGCAGATACACCGCTTCACCCGGCGTCACCGCAAACGACATACCAATCAGATTGGCGCTCAGCGTATCCAAGCCGTCGGTTTCTGTATCAAACGCAAACTCTCCCGCCTTTTGGAGACGGGCAACCCACGACAGTAAGGTTTCTTCATCCTGAATAGTGAGATAGCCTTCACGGCTCAAGGCAACAGTTGCTTCCGCTGGCGACTGTGGCTGCGTTTGTTCCGCAGGCGTTGGCTGCGGAACCGAAGATTGCACCTTGCGACCTTGCATCCAGGTGTCGCTTTCCACATCGGCCATCCAGCGTTTGAAATCATAGCGCTTAAACAGCCCGTGCAGCGCATCCACATCGGGTTCATTCACCGAGAGCTCAGTGCAGGTCAGCTCCAATTCGACGTCAGTTTTGATGGTCGCCAGTTGATAAGAGAGGTATGCCGCTTCTTTATGCTGTTCCAGCTTTTGCGCCATGGTCTTTGCGCCGCGAAAGGACAGCGTGGCGATTTTATCCAGATTACCGTACAGGGTATCTAATCCCCCCAACCCCTGGAGTAACGCCTGAGCCGTTTTTTCACCGACGCCCGGCACACCCGGAATATTATCCGATGCATCCCCCATCAGGGCCAGAAAATCGATAATCAGCTCCGGCGGAATACCGTATTTGTCGCAGACTTCCTGCGGCCCAAGCACCGTATTGTTCATGGTGTTGATAAGCGTGATCGTCGGTGACACCAGTTGCGCCATATCTTTATCACCGGTGCTGATCAGTACCGGCGTACCCACACTTTCTGCCTGACGCGCCAGCGTACCGATCACGTCATCCGCTTCCACACCTCTTACAGCCAACAAAGGCAACCCCATGGCACGCACCATCGCGTGCAGCGGCTCAATCTGCGCACGCAGATCGTCTGGCATCGGGGGGCGATGCGCCTTGTAGTTTTCGAACAGTTCGTCGCGGAACGTTTTTCCTTTGGCATCAAACACCACAGCGACATGGCTGGGAGAGAACTGAAGCAACAGGCTGCGCAGCATATTCAGTACGCCATACATGGCACCTGTCGGCTCACCTGCGTTATTCGTCAAAGGAGGGAATGCGTGGTAGGCACGGTATAAATACGACGAGCCATCGACCAAGATTAACGGGTTTTGCGGAATCTGCACCATGTTCTGTCATGACCTATGTCGTCCATCATGGCGCTAAGCATGCCATAGCTCACAGCAAGAGACGAACGTTAACGCACAGAAAACGGCTTTGTTGAATAAATCAGAACTTGTAACGACTGCGCCCCATACGGGTCGATTGTTACGTGATGCGAATACTGTTCGGCATTCCTAATAGCGTGATCCGGTTAAGCGCTTTGACCATGGCCATGGCTTCACCCAC
>NZ_JAHWCO010000035.1:0-5216 GCF_020054415.1 Candidatus Symbiopectobacterium sp.
CCCAGCGAAACGACGGATCCTCGCAACGTAAAATCATGCAGTTAGGCCTCATGAGAAAAGTGTACACCTGAGATGACAAGCATTTTCAACCAAAACTGGCATGGAAAAACAGCATGATTACCTATTATTCAACAAAGCCGGTCATGACCATAATTATTCCTATTGGCATATTTGCACGCTACGCATTGAATTCGGCGCTTTCGTGGCCGGAAGCCGTTTCGATTATCTGCATGGTTACCTTTACCTTCCTCGGTGCCGCCGTGGGCTACCGCGCCAGTTCTCATATTGCAGTCAGCATGTTGACCGATAGACTCCCCGAGGCAGGGAAAAGGGTATGTGCTCTCATCACCAACATCTTCATGTTGTTGATCAGTATTTTTATTATTTATTACAGCACCCTACTCTGCACTGAGCTCTGAGCTCTGGGATCAGCACGTTGCAGAATTTCCGCTATTAACGGCGGGCCAGACCTATCTTCCACTGCCGATTGGTTCAGCGGTTACCTTGCTGTTTATTGTCGAGAAGCTGCTTTTTTGTCCGCAGGATCAACGCCCTGTTGTGTTGCTGGGTAACGCTTAATACGGAGCATAACCATGGATGCATTTATTTTGATTGCCACGCTGGCCGTCCTGTTGGCCGTCGGCGTGCCCGTCGCCTATGCGGTAGGCCTCAGCGCTATCGTGGGTGCCTTTTGGATAGACCTGCCGCTTGAAGCGGTGATGATCCAAATCACTAACGGCGTCAACAAGTTCTCTCTGCTTGCCATTCCGTTCTTTATTCTGGCGGGGGCCATCATGGCGTTTCCATTGCCTCACTTTTTATCGCAGGTGTCCTACCCGGCATACTGTTGGGGCTGACCTTGATGACGATGTGTGTGGGTTTTGCACACAAGCGCGGTTATCCCAAAGGCGAAGTAGTTCCCTTTAAGAACGCGTTGAAAATCTTTGCAGATACGCTGTGGGGTTTGATGACCGTAGTGATCATCATGGGAGGGATCTTATCCGGTATCTTCACCGCAACGGAATCTGCTGCCATCGCCTGCATCTGGTCGTTCTTCGTCACCATGTTTATCTACAAAGATTGCAAGTGGTCAGAATTGCAAAAATTGATGTACCGCACGGTGAAAACCGTCACCATCGTGATGATCTTGATCGGCTTTGCCGCCGCCTTCGGCGCCATCATGACTTACATGCAATTACCAAGTCGCATCACGGAATTCTTCACCTCAATTTCTGATAACAAATATGTGATTTTGATTTATATCAACATCATGCTGTTAGTGATCGGCACATTGATGGACATGGCGCCATTGATCTTGATTTTGACGCCGGTATTACTTCCCGTCGTATCCTCTCTGGGCGTCGATCCGGTTCATTTCGGTATGATCATGGTGATTAACCTGAGGATTGGTTTTATCACACCGCCAGTGTGCTCCGTGCTATTTGTTGCCAGTGCCGTGAGTAAACAAAGATCGAGCAGGTGGTAAAAGCCATGCTGCCCTTCTACTGCGGCCTATTCATCGTACTGTTACTGGTTACCTACATTCCTGCAATTTCTCTGTGGCTACCCAAATTATTTGGTGTCCATACCGGATAACCCAGCCTCCACGCCGCCAGCCCTTCATACATGATGGGCTGGCACTTCCCAGCTTTATCCAGCATGACATCATTTCCACCTCTTCAAAAACAGTGACTCTGGCCATTTTTCGTTTAGATGAAAAAACGTCATCCCTCTCTGCTTTACACCATGCTAGCGTATACGTTTCCATTCTCTTTGGTGAAACAGACATGAACAGCAAGAAAACAGCAACGGCGCTGGTCTCAGCAGGACGCAGCAAAAGATACACACAGGGATCGGTCAATAGCGTTATCCAACGCGCTTCATCGCTGATTTTTGAGACGGTTGCCGACAAGAAACAGGCCACCCTCAATCGAGCCAAAGGCGGTCTGTTTTATGGACGTCGCGGCACCCTGACACACTTCTCATTGCAGGAAGCGATGACGGAGCTGGAAGGCGGCGCGGGCTGTGCGCTGTATCCATGCGGTGCAGCGGCGATCTCCAATGCGATCCTCTCGTTTGTTGCAGGCGGTGATCATGTGCTGGTGACCGGTTCCGTCTACGAAACGACTCAAGCGTTCTGCGATAATGTGCTGAGCAAATTCAACGTTGCCACCAGCTACTTTGATCCGCTCATCGGTGCCGGTCTTGCTGACCTGATTCAGGAAAACACCAAAGTGGTGTTCCTCGAATCTCCCGGTTCAATCACCATGGAAGTGCACGATGTTCCAGCCATCGTCAGCGCAGTGCGTCGCGTTAACCCTGATATCGTGATCATCATGGATAACACCTGGGCGGCGGGCATTCTGTTCAAAGCACTTGAGTTTGGGATTGATATCTCCGTGCAGTCCGGCACCAAATATATTGTTGGTCACTCAGATGCCATGCTGGGTACCGCCGTTGCCAACGCACGCTGCTGGGATCAATTGCGTGAGCACTCCTATCTGATGGGACAAATGGTCGATGCCGATACCGCTTACGTCGCCAGTCGCGGCCTGCGCACCCTCGGGGTTCGCCTCAAGCAGCATCAGGAGAGCAGCCTGCGCATCGCCCACTGGCTCGCGGCACGGCCAGAAGTGGCGGTCATCAACCATCCGGCACTGCCGAGCTGTAAAGGACATGCGTTTTATGCCCGTGATTTCACCGGATGTAACGGATTGTTCTCCTTTGTGCTAAAGCAAAAGCTGAGCAAGGAGCAACTGTCCGACTATCTGGATAATTTTGCGCATTTCAGCATGGCCTATTCCTGGGGTGGTTTCGAATCCCTGATCCTGGCTAATCAGCCGGAGGATCTGGCTTCGATTCGTCCCGCGGGTGGCGTCGACTTCACCGGCACACTTATTCGGTTACATATCGGGCTTGAAGACTGTGATGATCTGATCGATGATTTGACAGCCGGATTCAACAGAATTCACAAAGTGTGACGGCGATATCCCTTGATATGGCTGCGGTGGTGTGTGTAAAGCGTGTATGATGAACGGAATAAGCAAGACAAAAAACCGCTTTACACGAATAACAGAGCTTATGTCTGTCGCCGAAAGGCGTTCGTATTGGCGACACTAATATCTTGGCCCTACGCTATTGCTTAGCGACACAGATTGATCCGTTCGACATTTGTGCGAGCAGGGTTGTGCTTTGGGCCCCTACACCCGGCAGGAAGTAATATGAGTGTGGTTCACGACATCATTCAGGCGCTGTGGCAGCAAGATTTCAGTGCGTTGGCCGATCCCAATGTTATCTGGGTTATCTACGTCATTCTTTTCACGACATTGTTTCTGGAAAATGGCTTGCTGCCAGCCTCGTTTCTGCCGGGAGACAGCCTGCTATTGCTCACCGGGGCCATGATCGCAAAAGGTGTGATGAGTTTCGTGCCCACCATGTGCCTGCTTACCGTCGCAGCCAGTCTCGGCTGTTGGCTCAGCTACCTGCAAGGTCGCTGGTTGGGGGATACGCGCATCGTGAAAGGGTGGCTGCTGCAACTGCCCGCACACTATCACCAACGTGCCTACAATATGTTCCATCGTCACGGTCTGGTAGCGTTGCTGATTGGCCGTTTTCTGGCTTTTATCCGCACCCTGTTGCCGACCATGGCGGGCATTTCTGGCCTTAACAGCCTGCGTTTTCAGTTGTTTAACTGGCTCAGCGGCTTTCTGTGGGTGTTTGGTATCGTCACACTGGGTTATTCCATTAGCCATGTGCCACTGGTCAAGCGCTATGAAGACCATGTGATGACCGCGCTGATCATTATCCCCATTGTTTTGCTGATCAGTGGATTGGTTGGCATGCTGGTGATGTTGTGGCACAAAGGGCGCTCCGCCGCCTAACGCGGGATCTTTCCAGGCTATTCTGCAACGATAACCGCTACTATCTGATTTTCTTGATGTTACGCGCAAGAAAATCAGGTACCGTTATATCTCCTCGCCGCTTTGCTGCTATTTTCGGCTAGACTTAACCGACATGTCCTGTCCATTACGAACAGGGTTGAAGGGATACCATTCATCACCGTATCCGGTGGCTGAAATCCAACCGAGCCCTTGCCGACCTCGGCAGGGAGGATTCTCGAATAAAGGAGAATGACATGACAACGCAACCCATGATCAAACTGGCCGACGGCAACATTATGCTGCAGCTCGGCCTGGCCGGTGCCGGATCAGGATACTTATGTTGATGCCTGGCGCGGCCTGCTGCGTTTGCAGGAGCAGGGGCTGGTGAAAAGCATTGGCGTGAGCAATTTTCATCCACACCATTTACAACGCCTGAAAGCTGAAACCGGCGTATTCCTGGTCATCAATCAGGTTGAGCTACACCCTCTGTTCCAGCAGCGCCAATTACACGCCTGGAATGCCACGCACCAGATTCAAACCGAGTCCTGGAGTCCGCTGGCACAAGGAGGAGAAGGGGTATTCGAACAGCAGCTGATCCGTCAGCTCGCGCTGAAATACGGCAAAACGCCTGCGCAGATTGTGATCCGCTGGCACCTGGATTCTGGCCTGGTGGTGATCCCGAAATCCGTTACCCCCCCGCGCGCATCCGAGAAAATTTCGATGTATTCGATTTCCGTCTCGACAAAGACGAACTGGGCGAGATCGCCAAGCTGGATGCAGGCAAACGGCTGGGACCAGACCCGGATGTCCCACGCACCACGTTTCCGACCAAAGACTAACGTGGTTTCCGCCACTGTGAGTGGCGGAAATCCTTTTTTCCGCTGCACTCACCCCCCTCTTAAGATCGCTATCAAATAACAATCAGAATTCCCTCCAATATTAACAGACACCAAACGAGGGTCGTGTATTCAATGAGTTGATGTAGCATCAAACGTAGTACTCGCGCTCGATGTAAGTACCGATGATCCTATCGTGCATTTCGGATGATTTTGAATATCCGAGCGTCTTGCGATTGAGCCGTTGCAATCGGTTACGCAGTGTCAGATGTGCACTCTCAATACGCTGTGTATACAGCTTGCTAACAATTTGATTTACTTTTTGAAGTTCGTCGTTTTAAGCCCTGTAGCCATCCGTGTTTGCATGACTGACGACGGTAACGCTGATGGCCACTTTTGCCATAACCGTGTTTTTTCACAGGAGATGTCTGTTCACAAAACGGGCATCTTACATCAACTTTAGCCACTGCATTCCACATCCAAAACCGGACATTTCACA
>NZ_JAHWCO010000334.1:0-31957 GCF_020054415.1 Candidatus Symbiopectobacterium sp.
GCGCTGCTTGAGGGCCTTGTTATAAGAGGGCCAGTTGGTGATTTTAAAATTTTGTTTTGCCATGGAGACCTGATTTTGAAACAACTGTGGTGATCTGCTCCGATGATTACCCAAAAGTTCTATTTATTCAACAAAGCCCGGGTGAAGGGGAGTCATCACGCATGCTGTTTGCCAATCCGGCCAGCGCGATATTAGCATCGATCACCTTTTGCAGCGCCACGGTCACTTGCTGTTCGGCATTATCTCTCAGTGCCTGTTCGCCCCACTGTACAAAGGTATCGCGGGCGAGCGTTGCCACCTGAACCTTAATGTTCAGCGCCAGATTATCTCCGTTTTTCACCAGATAGTGCTGAAATTCATACCATTTAGCCAGCGCATCGACGATTCCGGCTTTTAGATAGCGCACATCGCTGCGGGCAATCACGTCACTGTCGACCAGCACCATCACCGGCATGTGTTGCAATACCTGCGTTCCCTGATGCCCACCCAGCTCATCATACAGAATACTGATCGGTGACCAGGCCGCGCAGGTGGCAGTGATGGTCGGCAAAGTGATCGCCTGACCGTTCTCCAGCCCGTCAGCGACCGCTTTGGCACAGTCCACCACCAACACCGAGGACAACCTGCACGCCGCGTTGAGCAATTTCATGCTGATGGTGTGCAATCGCCTCGCGCGTACATTCCCTTTGCAACAGGTATACATCAAACTGCACGTCGGACTGCATCAAACTGGTGGAGAGTGCACGTTCTACCGCTGCCCAGGCGCGTGGACTGGTCAACACGGCAATGTGACGAGAAAATGGCGCAACCAGTTCACACACACGTGAAAGCAGGCCTGACTGGTGGTGATATACACCGAGAGATTTGATAGAAAACACAGTAATTCCTTGATTTTTATACACTGTTCCAACGCATACGCACAGGTTATAAAGTGCAATAGTAAAAGCCTGTCAGCAGGTTGTAACCGATAAAATGGTCATAAGATATAACGTGAAGGTATAAAATCCTGTTTATTTTGAATGAGATAGTTTCCAAACAAACAGCGCTCCTTCACGTCCCCTCAATGTGCATCCCACTGTTGTTAGCCTGCCATTACCCTCAGAACTGACGAGCGCGTTGCAAATAGTTAACCCGATTTCGTTCTAAACCAGGAATATTGAAACAGGAACATCATGATGAAAATCCAATTGACCCGGCACGTCAGTGCCGCGCTGCTGACCCTACTTGCCGCCGTGACACTGGCTGGTTGCGATAATAACAAGAGCGTGGAAACGCAGAGTAAGGTGCTGCGCGTAGGCACGACGAGACAAAGCTTCCCAGGTTCTTATAAAGAGAACGGCACGCTGGTCGGCTACGATGTCGAGGTTGTGGAAACCATCGCTCGCGAATTGGGTTATCAGGTCACCTGGACCACCGCTGATTTCAGCGGACTGATGGGCCAGTTGGAGGCTTGAAAGCTGGATACCGTGGCCAATAATTTCGTGAAAACCATCGAGCGTCAGAAAAAATACAACTTCACCGACGCTTACCTCACTTACGCAACGCAAATCGTCACCAGCGTTGAGAACAAAGACATTCAGTCTCTGGACGATCTCAAGGGCAAAACCGTATCTGGCGTCTTAGGCTCGACCCACGTGACCAACCTGCGCAACGCCTTTCCCAACAATGACGTCACCATCCGCACCTATGAAACCCGCGACGGCGCAATGAATGATGTGATCAACAATCGCGTTCAAGGCTATGTCAATTCCCGCCCTATCCTGTTGGCAGAGATTAATAAACGTCACCTGCCGCTGAAGCTGGTGGGTGAACACATCTCCAATGAACAAGTCACGTTCCCGTTTGCCAAAACGGCGGAAGGCGACAAGTTGCTGGCAGCATTCAATCAGAAACTGCAACGGCTGCGTCAGAGCGGCCAGTTAAAAGCCTTGGCAGAGAAGTATTTCGGCAGTGACAAAGTGCTGGAGGGCGGTAAAGCGGAATAAGCGATTTTCGCCCTCGCACAGCGGGGGCGTTTTCCACATAACAAGCTATGCAGATACCAGAAAGACGGGTTGAGAAAGCAAAAAGCGGCTATCCCTGAGGAATAGCCGCTTTTCACGGAAAGTGGTCGGCGAGAGAGGATTCGAACCTCCGACCCACTGGTCCCAAACCAGTTGCGCTACCAAGCTGCGCTACTCGCCGAAATGCTTTTTTTCAACGCCATCAGTGTATCACACTGACTGTTGATAATGTTCGTTGGTGCGAAGAGAGGGACTTGAACCCTCACGTCCGAAGGACACTAACACCTGAAGCTAGCGCGTCTACCAATTCCGCCACCTTCGCATACATTCACGAACATCTGAATCTGGGGTGGCTAATGGGACTCGAACCCACGACAACTGGAATCACAATCCAGGGCTCTACCAACTGAGCTATAGCCACCAATGTACTGCTTACAACTAACGATAAAACCGGCACTTCCCTTACGGTGAATTGTACCACCGCAGCTCTTGCACACAATTCTTGTAAAAAAGTTATTGGTGCGCCCGACAGGATTCGAACCTGAGACCTCTGCCTCCGGAGGGCAGCGCTCTATCCAGCTGAGCTACGGGCGCATAGCGCCGTTGCGGGTGGGGATAGTACGGATTTAATCTCTGCCTGTCTAGTGCTTTTTTATCGAAATGATGCGTTTGCTTATGCTTTGCGCATTTCGTACCGAAAACACACAGTCAGCGACGACTCCCACCCCTCAATCAGGCTTCGGGTGCCGTTAATGCCTGCTTTTTTCGCCCTTCCAGCATGGCATAAATCACGCTAACCACGGCAAGAAACGCCATCCCTACCAATAAGGACATCCGCGTGTCTTCATTGATGTACATTCCCACCAATACGCACAGCAGGAAGGACATAGTCAGATAGTTCACCCACGGAAACAGTACGGATTTGAACGGATGCCCTGCTAATTGTGCCTGATGCTGCTGGCGAAACCGCAGTTGGCTTATCAGTACCACAAACCACGGCACCATGCCCGGCAGTACGCTGGCGCTGTAGACATAGACGAACACTTTTTCCGGGTTGGGAGTGATGTAGTTTAACACCGAACCTAACAGCAGACAAAAAATCGAGACAGCAACACCTGCCGCAGGCACGCCGCTGGCTGTGACTTTGCCTATCCAGGCCGGGAGCTGACTGTTGTTTGCCAGTGAATAAAGCATGCGACCGCAGCTGTACATCCCGCTGTTACAGCCGGAAAGCGCAGCGGTCAGCACCACAAAGTTAATGATACCTGCCGCAGCGGTAATCCCGATTTTGGCAAAGGTCAGCACAAACGGACTGCCGGCAGTGCCAATTTCATTCCATGGAAAAATGGTGACGATGATAAAAATGGCACCAACATAGAAAATCAGAATACGCCACAGGATGTTATTAATTGCACGCCGCAGGGTAATTTTAGGGTTCTTGGCTTCACCGGCAGTGATCCCAACCAGCTCAACGCCCTGATAAGAGGCCACCACCAGACACAGTGCAAACAACAGCCCTTTCCAGCCACCCGCCAGGAAGCCCCCGTGCTCGGTCAGATTGGCAAAGCCGGTCGCCTGGCCGTGGTTGCCAATACCAAAAAAGATAATGCCAACGCCAACGACAATCATCACAATAATGGTGGTGATTTTAATCATGGCAAACCAGAACTCGATTTCACCGTATAAACGCACAGCGGCCAGGTTGGCTAGCGCCACCAGCGCCACGCACACGATAGCGGGGATCCACTGCGGCAGTTCCGGGAACCAGTACTGCACGTAAACGCCGATGGCGGTGATTTCGGAAATCCCGACCGCCATCCACATAAACCAGTAACCCCACGCGGTGAGATGGCCAAAAAACGGGCTCATGTATTTATGCGCATAGACGGCAAAGGAGCCGGTGACCGGTTCCATATAGAGCATTTCACCCATTGAGCGCATGATAAAGAAAACGAATATCCCGGCGACGATATAGGCCAGCAGCACAGAAGGGCCAGCCCACTTCAATGCGCTCGCCGCGCCCATAAACAACCCAACGCCAATCGTTCCACCAAGCGCGATCAACTCAATATGTCGCGCCTCAAGCCCACGGTGGAGCTTGCCTTTCGTTTCCTCGTTTGCCATAGATCCTCAGTCTTAAATGTTGTGTTTTCCTCCCGGTTTCATACCGGGTTTTATCGTGCACATCCCGCTATTGAGCGGGTTCGCACATTTTAGGCAGCATATCCTTCTGCATTTTTACCTTATTGGCAAATAGTCATTTAAAATCAAATGAGAATAACAATTTTTTTTTAAGAGCCAATCGTCATAACCAATACCGATGGTTCAGCAGAGGGTCACGCCGTTACAGGCGCCCGCTGAAGTAGTAAGCGAGGAATTTTAATAGCTTAATCTGACGCGTAATCCTGCTGGGTTGGCTCAACAACCGGTAGAACCACTCCAACCCCATACGCTGCCACGCCAGAGGTGCGCGTTTTACGTGCCCGGTGAAGACGTCATAAGTACCACCCGCGCCCATATAAAGCGCCTGCGGATGGCAACGGCGGCAATCACGCATCAATATCTCCTGGCGAGGGGAACCCATCGCCACCGTAACGATGCGCGCCCCGCTGGCGCGCACCCGTTCAAACACCTCATCGCGCTGTTCCGGTGGGAAATAACCATCCTGACTGCCAACAGTATTTACCTGCCATTGGGTCCGCAGTTTCTCTTCCGTTTGATGTAGTATCGCCGGTTTTCCGCCCAGCAAAAAAACCGGGGTGCCTTCCGCACCGGCTTTTTGCATCAGCGCTTCCCACAAATCAGCACCGGCGACACGCGTCACCTGCGCCTGGGGATATTTACGCCTGATGGCGCGCACAATACTGATGCCATCGGCATACTTGTATTCGGCCTCGGCAATCAAATCCCACAGCGGCTTATCCTGCTCGGCCGCCAACACTTTCTCGGCGTTGATTGCCACTAACGTGCCGGTTTTTACCTCTCCCTCAGCGAAAAGGTACGCCAGACAGGCAGCCTGGTCCGCAAATCCGTGCAGCGGGATATTGCGAATGCGATAAAGCGGGACAGAAGCGGGATTTTCCATGAGGGTTCCTTATGGCGTATCCGGAGTGTGGTGGGGCAAGGTCACTGATGCCGTATGCGAACGCGTCCAACGCTGACGAATCAGGCCCGCACGTTCAAACAGCCAATACAGCAGCTTCGCCACCAGCACGCACAGCCCAAACACCAGGATAAAAAACACCACGCGCGACACAAAAGCATCGCCGCCTTCTCGCACCAACACTATCAGGTTAAAGATGGCACCAAAGCAGAAACTTTGCAGCACCGCTGCGCTGTAGCGATTCTGGCTGAGACGACCCGATTCATACAGTGCATCAAACCACTTGACGATGAGGCCGACCACGATGGCACCGAGCGGAATAAACAATACGCCGCCCATCACCACCAGCGATCCCAGCAACGTAGGCGAAATCGCCAACCCGGAGTGGTTATTGAGCACCTCCCAAGTGAAGTAATTAGCGCTATTGAGCACCAGATTGGGACGAGCGGGCCACAGCCAAGACGGAATAAGGACATAAAAATCACGCACGATGGGAGCTAACCCCTGAAATTCGATGTCACCATAGTGTTGCCACAGCAGCGCCAAATTTTCCCACGGCGAGAAGGTATCGCGTGTCAGATAAAGGAAGGTGTAAAACGCTTCCGCACCGCTTACGTCCAGGCTGTAGCGTTTTAATGCCAGCCAGAACATGGCGGTCACGCCCACCGCCCCCGCCGCGACCAGCATCCATAGCGTGATCCAACCGCGCTGAATGCCGATAAACAAGAACAGGGCAAAAGCGATAATGATATTCGCCCGCGTACCGCCGACAATCAGGTAGGTCAGTATTCCGAACCCGACGGTGCCCACCAGAAACAGCAGCCAGGCACGGCGCGTTTGGTGCAGAAAATAGACCACCAGCATGGCAGGGATAAAAAAATAGAAGAAGCGCTTCAGGGCAACGCCCGAGACCTCACTGGAAAAAATCTGACTATAGGTGCGCATTTTGAATAGCAAAAAACCGTTATTGATAAAGAAAATAGCCACTGTCACCACGGCCACCAGCGCCAGCAATAGCCATGTCAGGTGCGTTTCGACACGATTCATCATGAGCCAGGGTTCGCCGGGCGGTCGGCGTTGCGCCCGCAGACGGGTTTTATAAGCCACGTAATAGATGGCGTAAAACGCGGTTGCCGACAGCAGCGCCTGAAGTAAATAGGTCGCGGGCACCACTGCCACATTGAATCTGAACGCCAGCAGGCAGGTAAAGGGAAAACCGAAATAGAATGTCAGCAGAAATAGTATTGATAACAGTACGTTAAAGTTAAATCGTACTCGGCGAAACTCCTGCCAGGTCAAAAAAAGAATAAAACTGACGGCAAACAGATACACCACGACCAAGCCGCCGAACTCACCCTGTGTCATGGTTTCGTCTCCGCCGCCAACGTCAAGGCATCGAGCCATCCTCGCTGGTAGTTAGGCTGGAAGAACGCGATGCGGCGCTGATCCACGCTGGCGATCTGACGTTGCGCTTCACGCACCACAGCTTCCGTCAACGTATCGCCGTAAAACAGCACAGGTAAATGCTGCTCGGCCAGATCCTGCCAGAAGGGATTCTTCCGGCTGATGACAAAGGGCACCCCGCACCGAATCAGCAGGCAAAGCGTACCTATGCCTTGCTGGCGCGGGAAGATAAATACGCCGAGATCGCAACTGCGCAACAGGTTCAGGTAATCATCGAACGCCAACTGTTCACTCAGCAACTGAAACTGCTTCGTGCCAAACAGCGTTTCACCTTCCTGCGCCACCTGATTGACGTAGTCTTCATTGTTTGCTGGATATCCCATGGGGATAATCACCCGCACCTGCGGCCCCAGTTGCTGATGAATAGCACACAGCGCTTCGATATGCCGATTGCTCTTATCACCGGAATTACCCACCAGCACCGTCATCGGTCCAGCCAGCGGTTTGGTCGCGGTCTCTTCCGTCAGCGCCGGGTTCATTTTGGTGGGGAAATAAAGTAAGGAGGCAGGCACATCCGCATGCCGCTGCCGATAGAAATCCAGATCGCCACGCGTAGCAAAGACATGACCGATACGCCCCTGTGCCATGCGACGCAGCAGGTAAAACAGGCGATGCTTCCACTGCGCAGCCTCTTCATACAGATCCGCGCCCCACACGTGCCAATAGGCCTGTGCCGGTTTGATACGCCGACCCAACAGCGCCAGCCAAATCCACGGATTAAACTGTCCGTGGAAAAAGAACCGCGTCTGTCGGTCGGCCCGCGCCCGCGTCACCACCGCCTGCGCCAGCGCACGTTTATCGGCATAGCAGGTTAACGTCAACCCAGGAAAAGCCTGCTGCAAGCCCTCATCACCAGATACCACCATAAAATGCGTGACCACGGGCGCAGGGAGTTGTGTTGCCAGCACGTCATGGAAGAAGCGCAGCAGAGTCTGGTTATGATGTGGGATATCCGATCCCAGCACGTGAATCAGTGTCGTCATGGTCGCCTACGGTAAATAAGAAAAACACAACAGCACAGGAAAAAGTAAACCACATAGGTCAACATATAGGCTTGCGTGGCCCCCAATGCGCCGTGGCGCGAAATCAACCACTGGGAGAAACCACTCAGCAACAGAAACTGGATCAATTCCGCCAGCATATAAAAGCGCAGCGCCGCTTTGGCGATCACCAGATAACCAAAGACATAGGCCCCCACTTTCATCACATCGCCCAACAGTTGCCATGCGAAGAGATCGCGCATCGGCACAAACTGCGGGGAAAACAGCAGCCAGATAGCCACATCTCGCAGTGACCAAATAGTGAGACTGACAGCAGCCACCGCAGGGATAACAAACCGCAACGCACGGCCGATCTCTCGCGCAATCGCCGGTTTTTCCTGCAATCGCGCCAGCGTCGGCAGCAAATAGACCGAAAACGCGGCGGTGATAAATTGCAGGTAAGCATCGGATATCGAGCTCACTCCCTGCCACAAGCCGACCGCATCCCACCCGGCATGCGCCGCGAGAACGTTACGCATCATGATATAGGCAACGGGTACCGTTACCGCCGTCATCACCGCCATCAGGGTAAATTTCCCTAACTGCGTGGCGAACGCACGATCCCGTACCGGACGCAAATGCTGCCAACGCAAAGGAGTACGCCGCCACAGCAACACACCGGCGGGCAGCGCGATCAACGCCGGTACCAGCGCCAACCCCACCAGCGCACCGGCGTAGCCCCCCAGCAGAAAGCAGGCAACAAACGCCACCAACCCAATCAGGCTGCCCCCGACAATCGCCAGCGCATTGCCCTGTGCGTCCCGATACCCTTTCAGGATAGCCAAAAAGAAGTTGGCACAGGCAATGCCCATTTGCAGCAACGCCAGCAGACGAATCACGTCACGATAGCGATCATCGCCAAACAACACCGTGGCTATCGGCCCGGCTGCCAGCACAAAGAGGAGCGCTAACGCCGATGAAAAGAGCGCAATAAGCGTCGCTGACGTCCCCAACACCCGTTGCAACGGCTCAGGCTGCTGCTGATGGTGCGCCACCAGCATGATCACACCATTAAATATTCCCGCGCCTGACATCACGCCCAACACCGTGATCAGTTGGCGGTAATTCCCCGCCAGCCCCACGCCGCTCGGGCCGAAGGCCACTGCCAGCAATTTGATAACCACCAGGCCAATGGTGATTTTGACCAGCGTCGAACCCGCCGTCCATAAGGACGCTTTTGCCAATGACATATCAGGAAAAGAAGCTCAGGATGGTGTTGATCACCGTACGCTGATTCACATCTGAGAGATTATAAAACAGCGGCAACCGGACGAGTCGCTCGCTTTCCCGCGTGGTGTAACGATCCTCACCGGAAAAGCGCCCGAAGCGCAGCCCCGCAGGCGAAGTATGCAGCGGAATATAGTGAAACACTGTCAGGATGTCTGCATCCTTCATGTCGTGAATAAACGCGGCGCGATCGTCAATATCGCGCAGCTTGAGGTAAAACAGGTGCGCATTGTGCTGGCAGTGTGCCGGCAGCGTGGGCAGCGTGACGCGCCCGGCCTCTGCCAACGGGCGGAAGGCATCATAATAGTTATGCCACAGGAGCAAACGTCGTTCGTTGATGCGCCCGGCGGCTTCCAACTGCCCCCACAGGTAGGCAGCCTGAATATCTGCCATCAGGTAGCTAGAACCAATATCGCGCCAGGTATATTTATCGGCCTGACCGCGAAAGAACTGGCTGCGGTTGGTGCCTTTCTCGCGGATGATTTCCGCACGCTCAACCAACGCGGGGTCGTTGATCAGTGTTGCACCGCCTTCTCCGCAGGACGTGTAGTTTTTGGTTTCGTGAAAACTGAAGCAGCCAATATGACCCATCGCCCCCAACGGACGCCCTTTGTAGCGCGCCATCACCCCTTGCGCGGCATCCTCCACCACCCATAGATCGTACTTTTCCGCCAGCGTCATAATGGCGTCCATCTCGCACGCCACACCGGCATAGTGCACTGGAACGATGGCACGGGTTTTGTCGGTAATCGCCGCTTCAATTTTGCTTTCATCGATGTTCAGCGTATCCGGGCGTACATCGACATACACGATGGTTGCCCCACGCAACACAAAGGCATTTGCGGTGGAAACGAAAGTGTAACTGGGCATGATCACTTCATCCCCCGGCTGAATATCCAGCAGGATGGCTGCCATTTCCAGCGATGCGGTACAGGAGGGGGTCAATAACACCTTCTTGCTGCCAGAATAGTGCTCCAGCCATTGCTGGCAGCGGCGAGTAAAACCGCCGTCACCACACAGCTTGCCGCTGCTCATGGCGGCCTGCATATAGTCCAGTTCGGTACCCACAACCGGGGGAGCGTTAAAGGGAATCATGCGGTCTCCTGTAAAACCAATGCGCCGTGTCATGAATCTGCGCGCCAGCGCGTTGATAAAGGCGCAGCGCGCACGTATTACCCAACTGCGTAGCCACCCACAAGTGCGCCACGTGCTGCTGTTGGCACCAGTGCCTTGCCAGTGCCATAAGCAGCATGCCCACCCCACCAGAAGTGCCCTGCCACGCGGCCAGAAGGCCGATGCGCGCTTGGTCCGTCTGCGTTTGGCGCAGTGTCACCCAACCAAGCGGCGCGCCCTGCGCGTCGTGTGCAATCAGGCAAACATCGTCAAAGGTGCCACGTACCGCGTTTTCCACCCATTGCGCATAAAAACGCCCGCTGTCTGCAGCGTGATACCAAGGTGTGCGAAACCGACTCTGCGAAAAAACGCGCGAAGCGGCATCACGCAGCAGCGCAATATCTGCGGTATCCGCCACGCGCCAGGCCGGAAGTACAGCCTCGACAGAATCGATGGGCAGGCAAAAATCCACTTCGCTCTCTGCCAGTTGGAAACCTCCGGCAGAGAGCGCATCGATCATCGCCAGATCGCTGGCAGCGACCTTGGCTTGCACCACGGCATACGCGGTCAACGCCTCAGATGTTAGCACTGGCGCATCATCACTGAACGACAGGCGCGCGCTGGGGAGTGCGAAAAAATCGCTTTCCCACACTAACGGCATCAGATGCGCACAGATCGTGGCTGTCATCGCCTCTCCTATAATGGCCTGCACGCAGCTGTTACTGACACACGGGCACGACAAACGTGTCGATTATGCGTCCAGCCCCAACCGTTCTCCGGTATAGGAGCCATCCTGCACACTGCGCCACCAGGCTTCGTTATTCAGGTACCACAACACCGTTTTATGCATGCCGGTTTCAAACGTTTCCTGTGGTTTCCAACCCAGCTCCCGCGCCATTTTGCTGGCATCAATGGCATAACGCATGTCATGTCCGGGTCGATCAGTAACGTAAGTAATCAAATCGCGATAATGGGTTACACCCGCCGGTTTTTGCGGTGCCAGTTCTTCCAGCAGATCGCACAGGGTATGCACCACGTCGAGGTTTTTACGCTCGTTATGACCGCCGATATTGTAGGTTTCCCCGATTTCACCCGCCGTCACCACGCGGTAAAGCGCACGCGCATGATCTTCAACAAACAGCCAGTCACGGATCTGCGCACCGTTGCCATACACGGGCAGCGACTTACCGGATACTGCGTTGAGGATCATCAGCGGAATCAATTTTTCCGGGAAGTGGTAAGGACCGTAGTTATTGGAGCAGTTGGTGATGATCGTCGGCAGCCCATAGGTGCGCATCCAGGCACTCACAAGATGGTCGCTGGAGGCTTTGGATGCGGAATAAGGGCTGCTGGGCGCATACGGCGTGGTCTCAGTGAACAGATCGTCCGTACCATGCAGATTGCCAAACACCTCATCGGTGGAAATATGATGGAAACGGAAAGCCGCTTTTTTCTCGCCATCCAGCGCGTTCCAGTAGTGGCGCGCCGCTTCCAGCACCTGATAGGTACCGACGATATTGGTTTCAATAAACGCCGCCGGACCATCGATCGAGCGGTCAACGTGACTTTCCGCCGCCAGATGCATCACCAAATCCGGCTGATACGTGGCAAATACCCGATCCAACGCGGGACGATCACAGATATCAACTTGCTCGAACGCAAAACGATCGCTGGCTGCCACCGGCGCCAATGATGCCAGATTACCGGCATATGTCAGCTTATCGACCACCACGACGCTGTCTTGCGTTTCCGTTACCAGATAGCGTACCAGCGCGGAGCCAATAAACCCTGCACCGCCTGTCACCAAAATACGTTTCAACGCCATACTCCTTTCGTGTCTACAATCCATTGTTGTTTTATCTTTTCAGGTTCTATCGCGCGGAATGCACGGTGATCGACCAGCATCACCACCACATCCGCCTCACGCAACGCCGTCGGCAATTCCGTCAACGTAACCAACCCGGTCAAACGTGGCGGCAACGCAGTCACATTCGGCTCCACGGCAAGTGTCGTGCCGCTGTGCCACTGCGCAATCATTTCGGTAATCCCGACCGCCGGGCTTTCGCGCAAATCGTCAATATCCGGCTTAAACGCCAGCCCAAAACAGGCGATGGTCACGTCACTGGCGCGTTTGCCGCTCTGCACCAGACAATCCGCTACTGCCATTTTAACGCGATCGACCACCCACAACGGCTTACCGTCGTTCACCAACCGCGCCGTGTGTATCAAACGCGCCTGCTGCGGATTTTGCGCCACGATAAACCACGGATCTACCGCGATGCAATGACCGCCAACGCCGGGGCCGGGCTGAAGGATATTCACACGCGGGTGACGATTCGCCAGACGAATCAATTCCCATACGTTGATATCCTGTTCAGCGCAAATCAGTGACAGCTCGTTGGCAAAGGCGATATTCACGTCACGTAAGCTGTTTTCCGTCAGTTTACACATCTCAGCCGTGCGCGCGTCGGTTTCAACGCACTCACCTTCGAGAAAAATCTTGTACAACGAGCTGGCGTGCGCGGCACAGGCTGGCGTCATGCCGCCAATCACCCGGTCATTTTTCACAAGTTCCACCACGACCTGCCCAGGCAATACCCGCTCCGGGCAGTAAGCGATGTGAATATCTGCATCGTCCCCGGCGTGCTGCGGGAAGGTCAGATCGGGCCGGGGGTCGGCCAGCCACGCCGCCATCTGCTCCGTCGCGCCAACGGGACAGGTGGATTCAAGCACCACCAGCGCGCCGGGTTGCAGCACCGGTGCAATCGCCGCTGCCGCAGCCTGTACATAGCTCAAATCCGGTTCGTGCCCCTCTTTAAACGGCGTCGGCACAGCGATCAGAAAGGCATCGGCCGCCTCGGTTTTGTGCGTTGCCGTCAAATAACCGTTTTCCACAGCGGCCTTAACCATGGCCCCCAGATCGGGTTCAACGATATGAATCTCACCACGATTGATGGTTTCCACCGCGTGGCGATTAACGTCCACGCCAATCACCTGTTTTTTCCGTGAAGCGAACGCGGCGGCGGTCGGCAGACCGATATAGCCCAGCCCAACCACCACTATTTTATTGATTGTCATTGCGTTAGTTGTCATGGTGTTGCTCATTGTCGTGTAACTAAAGGGTTCTTCAGTGCAGCAATAATACGCTGACAGGCGGTGCCGTCACCTAACGGGTTATGCGCCCGGCTCATGGCCTGATACGCTGCATTGTCGGTCAGCAGTTGCGACACCGCGTCCAGAATCGTCACCACCTCTGTGCCAACCAACCGCACCGTTCCCGCGTCCACGGCCTCTGGCCGCTCTGTTGTCTCACGCATCACCAGCACGGGCACGCCCAGCGAAGGGGCCTCCTCCTGAATACCGCCAGAATCGGTTAAAATCAGGTACGACCGGTTCATCAGGTAAACAAACGGCAAGTACTCCTGCGGCGCGATCAGAAACACGTTATCAATGCCGCTTAAAATACGATTTACCGGCTCACGCACATTCGGGTTCAGGTGCACTGGATACAGAATCTGCGCCTCCGGGTGGCGACGGGCAATGCTCGCCAACGCCGTGCAAATACGCTCGAACCCACCGCCAAAGTTTTCACGGCGATGGCCAGTGACCAGAATCAGTTTTTTATTCGCATCCAGAAAACCGTAGTGGGTATCTAGGGAGTGGCGCAATGTTTCATCGCCAAGAATACGATCGCGCATCCAGAACAGCGCATCGATAACCGTATTTCCCGTCACCAGGATCTGCCGGTCACCGAGGTTTTCCCGCAGCAGGTTATCACGCGCCCGCTCGGTTGGCGCAAAGTGATACATCGCCAAATGGCCGGTCAGCTTACGATTGGCCTCTTCAGGCCATGGCGAATAGAGATTACCCGTGCGCAACCCTGCCTCCACATGAGCGACGGGAATACGCTGATACAGCGCCGCAAGGCTGGCGGCCAGAGTGGTGGTAGTATCACCATGCACCAGCACCAGATCGGGTTTGAACACCGTCAATACCGGTTCCAGTCCTTCCAGAATGCGGCAAGTGACCTCACTCAGCCCCTGACCCGGCTGCATAATGTTCAAATCATAATCCGGCGTAATAGCAAATAAACGCAGCACTTGATCCAGCATCTCCCGGTGCTGGGCTGTTACGCATATTTTCGATTCAAAGGCTTCATCTTGAGCCAGGGCATAAACCAGAGGGGCCATTTTGATAGCTTCTGGACGGGTGCCGAAAATAGTCAACACTTTCACTATGAATCTCTTTCATCAGGTTAGGGGCTGCCCTTTCAGGCGGCATAAACGGTCAATCCATCCGCCGCTGAGGTTTACAGCGAACCAATGCAATGCCCGCCCCGGTTAATGCACCGATAGCGCCCCACATCACCATCAAGAATAGGCGACGCGGACTGTCTCGCTTCACCGGCTCCTCCGGCGTGCGCAGATAACGGTAGGTCTGCAATGCCGCATCAAGCGTTGGCTCAACGCTTAACGTCGCCAACATGGCGCGATTTTGGTCATAATCGATGTCGAAGCGCGGCCCACTGGCCTGCAAGGATTCCAATTGCGCCTGCAACATCGGACGCCCCAACAGGAAAAGTTCTGAAGGCGGCAATTCTTCCGAGGGGGTATCGGTCTGGCTGCGGCTTATCCCCTGCTGTTGCGCAATTTTTAGCGCCATCTTCACGCTATTCAGGTCGCGATCGAAAATCGCCTGCGCGACCGCTTCCTGACGCTGAATCTGCGACTGTAAAAAGACCTTACGTGCCGCCCAGGCGCCTTTCAGCTCACCGTTAAGGTGCAGTGCGGCGCGCAGACTGGCAAATTCGATATAGTCGCGCAACAGGCGATTGGCGGCAGGAGCGTTTTCCGCCGTCAAGCGCACGCTGTCAAAGGTCTTTTTACCGTCGTCACGCGGGGTAAACTGGATGTCGGCGATCAGATCGTCCAGCAAGGCCGCATCCGCTTTGGCATCACCTTCCTGATGCGATTTATAGTAGTCGCTCTGTAGCCAGAAATCGCGCCGGGTATCATACGCGGCAACCTGCATGACAAACTCGTCGTAAACCTTGGCTGACACCGACAGCGCTTCGGGCGGCAGAGACGCAAACGCTTTTGCATCCAGATTACGTAAGAACTGCTGTTGCGGATAATAACCGCCCAGGCGCGTAACGCCAGGCAGGTCCGTTATTGCCATGGCGCTCCACTCTTGGCGAGCAAGATAGGAATACCCTAACGCCACCAGCGCGAAAGCCAGCGCTACGCCGGCAATCCAGAATTTTCCTCTCCACAACGCACCGCACAGGCCACGAATGTCCAGTTCATTCTCAATACCGGCCCCCCCCGTCGTCACGCGGTAATGTGCTTCGTCAGAGGTTCCGTTAGCAGGGTTTTCGTGTTTCATTACTTCACCAAAGTGGTGTGGTTTCAAGTTGAGTGTCGATGATTGTCGTTACGGTGCGCTCGACGCTTGATGCGTCTCAGAAAGCGCGCCACGCGCCATGCCCGTTTCAGGCAATAGTCATAAAGCCAAAAGGCCAGTAAAAACAGCACCAACATGGCCCATTCAGGAATGAAAGAGAAATACTCTCCGGCCATGCCGATACCCGCCAACAGTACCGCGGCCACGGTGATCAACACAAAAGCCTGATGCGGTGTAAATCCGGCGCGCATCAATAAGTGATGGATATGCTGACGATCCGGCGCGAAGGGGCTCATCCCTCGGCGCAAGCGACGGTACATGATGGCAACCATGTCCATCAGCGGGATGGCGATCAACCACAGTGCCGTTACCGGATTAATCGGATGGTATTTGCCCTGCGTGGATTGCATCAGGATCCAGATGGCAGTGAACCCTATCATGGTGCTGCCTGCATCGCCCATAAACACTTTATAGCGGCGGCCAAAAAAACCGAGGTTGAGTAAGATGTACGGCAGCGTGGCCGCAATCATGGCAAAGCACCACAGCGCCAAATTGTGGTAACCGTAGAGCAGAATACCCATCGCGCCGAACGACACCACGGAAAGGCCACCGAGCAGACCGTCGATGCCGTCGACCATGTTAAACGCGTTAATGACCGCCCACACGGCAAACAGCGTCACCATATAGCCCAATGGCCCCAGTACCATATCCCACGGTCCAAACAACTCTCCCAGATTGCGCAATGATAGATGCGCGAACACCATCATTGCGATGGCCACCAGCGCCTGAACCAGCGCACGGATTTTGACACTGATATAAAAGCGATCGTCTAATGCCCCGACAAACACCAAAATACCGGCGCACAGCAGGTAAAAACGGAAATGGGGAATGTAGTAGTCGGTAATCAGGAAGGTAAAGCACAGGCCAGCATAAACGGAAATGCCCCCCACCAGCGGGATCAGACCTTGGTGACGTTTACGCTGATTGGGACGATCGACAAGACCCAGCGGTCCCGACACGCGACGGGCCAGGAATAGAAAAGCCAGAGAAAACAAGAAAATCAATAATAACTCTAGACGCATAGCGAGTAAGTTTACCGTTTATGGCTACAAGCCGCCGCAGGCTGGCACGGCGAAGCATGGTTCGCCATAACAGTGCCGTTCACCACCACATCATTATGCGGCCGACGGTATCGCGCGGGCATGCTCAGGGCAGGCACTCGCAACGGGGTTATGATGACGCCATCAAATCAATGCGTACCATAACGGAAAGCACGACGCAGGGATATCCTAGAATACTCTGGAAAAACACCCTGTAGTGTAAGGGTCGGTAAGTTCCTAAAAAAAACGCCACGACCCGCGTGGCGTTTTCCCCGAGAACACTGCCTGTTTATGAACGCTTCATCATGTCGAAGAATTCATCGTTGGTTTTGGTCATCGCCAACTTGTTGATCAGGAACTCCATTGCATCGATCTCGCCCATCGGGTGAATGATTTTGCGCAGGATCCACATTTTTTGCAGCTCTTCGGAGGTGGTAAGCAGCTCTTCTTTACGCGTACCGGAACGGTTGTAGTCGATAGCCGGGAACACACGCTTCTCAGCGATTTTACGCGCCAGATGCAGTTCCATGTTACCTGTACCTTTAAACTCTTCGTAAATCACTTCGTCCATCTTCGAGCCGGTATCTACCAGCGCGGTGGCTATAATGGTCAGGCTACCGCCCTCTTCCACGTTACGCGCAGCACCAAAGAAGCGTTTCGGACGGTGCAGGGCGTTGGCATCCACACCACCGGTCAGTACTTTGCCAGACGCCGGTACCACGGTGTTGTAGGCACGCGCCAGACGGGTGATGGAGTCCAGCAGGATGATAACGTCTTTTTTGTGCTCGACCAGGCGCTTTGCCTTTTCAATCACCATTTCAGCAACCTGAACGTGGCGAGAGGCAGGCTCGTCAAAGGTAGACGCCACCACTTCCCCTTTCACCAGACGTTGCATCTCTGTCACTTCTTCCGGACGTTCGTCGATAAGCAGTACCATCAGCACGCAATCAGGGTGATTATACGCGATGCTCTGTGCAATATTTTGCAGCAGCATGGTTTTACCGGCTTTCGGTGGTGCCACGATCAAACCACGTTGACCACGGCCAATCGGAGACGCTAAATCCAATACGCGTGCTGTCAGGTCTTCAGTTGAACCATTACCGCGTTCCATACGCAAACGTGAGTTGGCATGCAGCGGAGTGAGGTTTTCAAACAGGATCTTGTTGCGGGCGTTTTCAGGTTTGTCGTAATTGACTTCGTTGACTTTCAACAAGGCAAAGTAGCGTTCCCCTTCTTTGGGAGGACGAATCTTGCCTGAAATGGTGTCACCAGTACGAAGATTAAAACGGCGGATTTGGCTGGGAGAAACGTAGATATCATCAGGGCCGGCGAGGTAGGAGCTGTCTGCGGAGCGGAGGAAACCGAAACCATCCTGCAAGATTTCCAGCACACCATCGCCGAAAATATCTTCGCCACTTTTTGCGTGCTGCTTCAAAATGGCGAAAATAATATCCTGCTTACGCATACGAGCCTGGTTTTCCAGCCCCATGTTTTCGCCAAGAGTAATTAACTCAGAAACTGGCGTATTCTTTAATTCGGTAAGATTCATAGTGGTGGGTTCTTAAACTCGGGGTAAATCTCGAACAATTAACGTGAATGGGATGGCAAGGGTCACCGTGCCACTATCATATACCGCCCTCAATCACACCATTCCGTTTAGCTTGATACGTGAACGTGTTACACGCCGACCACGCAAGCCGATACAAAACGACGGCAAGAGATCGAAGACACCTGAAACCAATTAATGTAATACTTTTAGATTGCCTGACCACGCTACGGACTCTTATGCCGTGTTTGTGCGATTTGTTGTCACGAACGGGCAGCGTTAAGGTACAGACAGCGAGTAATGCTATAGATTCAAACTTTCAGGCTTAAGCATGTGAGGCTTAAACATAGGCAAGTACGATATGCAGTGCTGATGAATCTAGCACACTTCATGACGTGCGGCAAGCGGTCAATATGAGAAATCCACACTGACCGCTTTGTGCGATGAAATAGCGTTGATAAATCTATCAGGTATTACAGATTGGTGTTCAAAAACTCTTTCAACTGGCCTTTGGACAGCGCGCCTACTTTCGTTGCCGCCACCTCACCGTTCTTGAACAGCAGCAGGGTCGGGATACCACGGATGCCGTATTTCGGCGCAGTCGCCGGATTTTCATCAATGTTAAGTTTGGCAACGGTGATGCGACCTTCGAATTCATCAGCGATTTCATCGAGAATGGGAGCGATCATTTTGCAGGGACCACACCATTCGGCCCAAAAATCAACCAGTGTTGCCCCTTCGGCCTGCAACACGTCCGTTTCGAAGCTGTCGTCTGTCAGGTGGATAATTTTATCGCTCATTTTTTACTCCGCAGGATTATCTTTAGCGAGTTGGTGTAGTATTAACCAACAAAGCTTGACTTTATTTCACTGTATACGCTTTCGTAAAGCAATAGTTAGCTGATATTCTACCACACTATGAGCAAAACACACTTGACTGAACAGAAGTTTTCCGACTTCGCGCTGCACCCGCAGGTAATAAAATCCCTTGAAAATAAAGGGTTTTATAACTGTACGCACATCCAGGCACTCGCACTACCTCTCGCCCTTGATGGCCGGGACGTCGCGGGTCAGGCGCAAACCGGAACTGGCAAGACGCTGGCATTTCTGGCGTCTACTTTCCACTATCTCTTGTCGCATCCTGCTTCAACAGAGCGTCAAACCAACCAGCCACGCGCGCTGATCATGGCCCCCACTCGCGAGTTGGCCGTGCAAATCCACGCGGATGCACAGGCGCTGGCAGAATCGACAGGCTTGAAACTGGGTCTGGCTTACGGCGGAGACGGTTACGATAAGCAGCTTAAAGTGCTGGAGCAGGGTGTTGATATCCTGATCGGTACCACTGGCCGCTTGATCGACTACGCCAAGCAGAATCACATTAACCTTGGCGCCATTCAGGTTGTGGTGCTGGATGAAGCCGACAGAATGTACGATCTGGGCTTTATCAAAGATATTCGCTGGCTGTTCCGCCGCATGCCGCCGGTAACGCAGCGCCTGAACATGCTGTTCTCCGCCACGCTGTCATACCGTGTGCGTGAGTTGGCGTTTGAACAGATGAACAACGCCGAGTGCGTTGAAGTAGAGCCGGAGCAGAAAACCGGGCACCGCATCAAGGAAGAGCTGTTCTATCCGTCAAACGAAGAGAAGATGCGCCTGCTGCAAACGTTGCTGGAAGAAGAGTGGCCGGACCGCTGCATCATCTTCGCCAACACTAAGCACCGCTGCGAAGACATCTGGGGCCATCTGGCTGCGGACGGCCATCGCGTTGGTCTGCTGACTGGCGACGTAGCGCAGAAAAAACGCCTGCGCATTCTGGATGACTTCACGCAGGGCAATCTGGATATTCTGGTCGCCACCGATGTTGCGGCGCGCGGTCTTCATATTCCGTCTGTCACTCACGTATTCAACTATGACTTGCCGGACGATTGCGAAGACTATGTGCACCGCATCGGCCGTACCGGACGTGCCGGTGCCAGCGGATTCTCCATCAGCCTGGCCTGTGAAGAGTATGCGCTGAACCTGCCTGCCATTGAGCAATATACGGGCCATTCAATCCCGGTAAGCAAGTACGATAGTGATGCGCTGATGACCAATCTGCCCGCGCCGAAGCGCTTGCCCCGTACGCGCACCAGCAGTGGCCCGCGTCGCAGTGGCCCGCCACGTCGTAGCGGCGCACCGCGCGGCAACCGTAAAAGACCGAGTTAAGCATCCATGCTAAATGCTTCCTCGCTGTATGCGGCGATCGATCTGGGCTCGAACAGCTTCCATATGCTGGTGGTGCGGGAGAGCGCTGGCAGCATTCAAACGCTAGCGCGCATTAAACGTAAAGTGCGTTTGGCTGCGGGACTGGATCGTTATAACCGCTTGTCACAGGAAGCCATGCAGCGCGGTTGGCAGTGTTTGCGCCTGTTTTCCGAGCGCTTGCAGGATATCCCTCAGACGCAAACCCGCGTTGTTGCGACGGCGACCCTGCGGCTTACCACCAATGCCGATGAATTTCTGGCGCAGGCGCAGCAGATCCTGGGTTTGCCGATTCAAGTTATCAGCGGTGAAGAGGAAGCGCGCCTGATTTATCAGGGTGTGGCCCACACCACCGGCGGTCCGGAACAACGTCTGGTGGTGGATATCGGCGGTGGCAGTACCGAACTGGCGACCGGAACCGCCGCACAGGCCACACAGTTGCTCAGTTTGCCCATGGGATGCGTGACCTGGCTGGGGCGTTATTTCAGCGATCGCACCCTGACAGCGGAAAATTTTGCCCGTGCTGAACAGGCTGCCGGTGACATGATACGCCCCGTGGCCGCCCAACTGCGTGCGCGGGGCTGGCAAGTGTGCGTGGGCGCATCCGGCACCGTACAAGCGTTGCAAGAGATTATGGTCGCCGCGGGCATGGACGAGCACATCACGCTCGACAAGCTGTGCGCCCTGAAAGAGCATGCCATCGTGTGCCATAAGCTGGAAGAACTGGAAATTGACGGCCTGACGTTAGAGCGGGCGCTGGTTTTCCCCAGCGGATTGTCCATTCTGTTGGCGATTTTCCAGGAACTTGGCATTCAGAGTATGACATTGGCCGGTGGCGCGCTGCGCGAAGGCTTGGTATATGGGATGCTGCACCTGCCCGTAGAGCAGGATATTCGCCAGCGCACGCTGCTCAATCTGCAACGCCGCTACCTGTTAGACGGTGAACAGGGCCAGCGCGTCAGCACATTAGCCAACAATTTCCTGCACCAACTGGTGCAGGATTGGCCGTTGGATCACCGATGTTGCGAGTTGCTGCACAGCGCCGGCTTTCTGCATGAAATCGGTCTGGCCATTGATTTTCGCAATGCTCCGCAACACGCTGCCTATCTCATACGCAACAGCGATCTTCCCGGTTTCACGCCGGCACAGAAAAAACTGCTGGCTATTCTGGTGTTAAATCAGAGTGGTGCGCTCGATCTTCAGTCATTAAATCAGCAAAACGCCGTACCCGTACTGCCTGCGCAGCGCTTATGCCGTTTGTTGCGACTGGCGATTATTTTCGCCAGCCGTCGCCGTGATGACACCTTGCCTGACAGCATCTTTCGGGCGGACGGCGACACCCTGCACATCCAGCTACCTGCTGGCTGGCTTGCCGCCCATCCCCTGTGCGCAGAAGCGCTGGAACAGGAAAGCCGTTGGCAGGGCTATGCCCACTGGCCATTGGTGATTGAGGAAGCCACGCCGTAACAGCGATATTACTCCTTATCGCGCGCCTGCGCCAGCTGCGCGCGCAGATTCGCCAGATGGATTTGCCCCTTTTGCATCCGCTCTTGCGCGCTGACCACTTTGCGCGCTGTTTCCCATTGCAGATCGTCCTGCGGCAGTTCCAGCAAGAAACGGCTGGGTTCTGGACGCACCAGTTCGCCATACTGGCGACGCTCTTTGCACAGTGTAAAAACCAGCTCACGTTGCGCCCGTGTGATACCGACATACGCCAGGCGACGCTCTTCATCTACATTATCTTCGTCAATGCTGCTCTGGTGCGGCAGTAGTCCCTCCTCCATCCCCACCAGATACACATAGGGAAATTCCAACCCTTTTGAGGCGTGCAGGGTCATCAGCTGCACCTGATCCACCTCTTCTTCGCTTTCGCCGCGCTCCATCATATCACGCAGGGTGAACCTCGTTACCACCTGTGTCAGCGTCATCGGTTCATCGAGCTCCGAGCCTGCCAGTATTTCCGTCATCCAGCTAAACAGCTGATTGACGTTTTTCATCCGCATTTCCGCCGCTTTCGGGCTGGTTGAGGTTTCATACAGCCAGCTTTCATAATCCAGCCCGTGAATGAGGTCGCGCACCGCCGCCACCGGTTCTCGCTCAGCCTGCTGGGCAATTTTCCGCATCCAGTGGGTAAAACGTTGCAGTGAGGACAACCCACGGCCAGACAGGTGTGCTTCCAGCCCTAAATCAAAACTGGCGGTAAACAGGCCTTTGTTGCGCACATTGGCCCAATCACCCAGTTTCTGTAGCGTCGCGGGGCCGATTTCTCGCTTAGGAGTGTTGACGATGCGCAGAAAGGCGCTGTCGTCATCCGCGTTGGTCAAAACTCGCAGATAGGCCAACAGATCTTTGATTTCCGGACGAGAAAAGAAGGAGGTACCGCCAGAGATGCGATAGGGAATGCGGTTTTGCATCAGCATCTTTTCGAACAGTCGCGACTGATGGTTGCCACGATAGAGGATGGCATAGTCACTGTACTGTGTCTTGTTGATAAAGTGATGGGCAATCAGTTCGCACACCACCCGTTCCGCCTCGTGGTCTTCGTTGTTGGCGGTGATCACCTTCAGTTCACTGCCGTAACCCAATTCCGAAAAGAGTTTTTTTTCAAATACGTGTGGGTTATTGGCGATCAGGATATTGGCCGCTTTGAGAATACGGCCCGAAGAACGGTAATTTTGCTCCAGCTTGATCACTTCAAGCTGAGGGAAATCCTGTGAAAGCAGTACCAAGTTTTGCGGACGGGCACCGCGCCAAGAGTAGATGGATTGGTCGTCATCGCCGACCACGGTAAAGCGTGCACGTGCACCAACCAGCAGTTTGACCAGCTCATACTGGCTGGTGTTGGTGTCCTGATACTCATCCACCAGCAGGTAGCGCAAGCGGTTTTGCCAGCGCTCACGCACCGCTTCATCGCGCTTGAACAGCAGCGTTGGCAACAGGATCAGATCTTCAAAATCCAGTACATTACAGGCGCGCAAGTGATCGTGATACAGACCATAACAGTGCGCAAACAGCTTATCACGCTCCGACTGCACCGATGCCGCCGCCTGCGTCGGGTCCATCAGATCGTTTTTCCAGTTGGAAATGGTGGAGGTCAACTGCTGTAGCTGGATTTTATCCCCTTCCAACCAGGTTTCCGTCAGTTCATTGAGCAGTGCGGCCTGATCCTGATCGTCAAACAGCGAGAAGTTCGCCTTCATGCCCAACGCGGCATATTCCCGTTTAATGACCTCCAACCCTAGGGTGTGAAAGGTGGCGATCAGCAACCCACGCGTCTCCTTGTGCCCTAAGGTCTGCGCCACGCGAGCTTTCATTTCACGCGCAGCCTTGTTGGTAAAGGTCACCGCGGCGATATGACGCGCCTGATAGCCGCACTGACGGATCAGATGAGCAATCTTGTTGGTGATAACGCGCGTTTTGCCTGATCCCGCGCCAGCCAGCACCAGACAAGGACCGGTGACAAATTCGACAGCATGTTGTTGACTGGGATTCAGGCGCATGACGTTCAACTCGTAATAAAAACGGAAGCCGATTGTAGCAGAAAGCCACGCAGATCTTGATGGCCGGATTCGCCTTTACCGATCCACATCAGGACTGCATCGTGCTACATTGCCGGCCATCGGCGTCGGCGTGATGCCTGTTCAATTCACGCTTCTTAATCACATGAAAGGTACTCCCATGGCGAAAACGGCATCTGCACTGCATATTCTGGTCGATACAGAACAACTGGCGAATGATCTACTGGACCAACTGGCGCAAGGGGCAGACTTTCAGCAGTTAGCTAAAAAGCACTCCACCTGCCCGTCCAAACGGGATGGGGGCAATCTTGGTGAGCTCCGTCAGGGCGATATGGTGCCCGCTTTTGACAAGGCGGTATTTTCCTGCGAGTTGCTGAAACCCTTTGGACCTGTAAAAACCCAGTTCGGCTATCACATCGTCAAGGTGCTGTACCGCAACTAAGCGTTCTGGCAACCGGCGTACTGTTGCGCCGCGCAGTATGCGCGGCGCGTACGGAGTTATTACTCCGTCATCATCAGCAGGCTGGCATTTCCCCCCGCTGCCGCCGTATTCACGCTGAGCACACGTTCATGCCATAACCGCTCCAGTGGGATCGTGTCACTGCCGGGTTCACAGCCGAGCAGAGGAATAATCGCCCCCGTCCATTGCGCAATCTGCTGATTAACCTCACGCAACATGTCGCTCTCGCCGTGACAGATAACCGCGCCAATATGTCCACTTTCCTGTTGCCATTCCGGCGTAAAACGGATGCGGCGCTGCACTTCCGGCGGCAAGCTGCCGGCAAGTTCACGTAACGCTGCACTGTCAGGCCATAATGCGTTACTGCCCACGGCCAGCAGCGCCGCCAACTGGCGCAGCATATCGTCACTTTCCTGCGCCAAGCACAACACGTTATCGCGCGGTGTCAGCATATAGGTATTGCGTTCGCCAGTGGGCCCCGGCAGCGTGCGTATCACACCGCTGACAGCGCCCCAGGCACGGTAGCTCTGCGCCGCCTCGAACACCGCCAGCCGTCCCTGTTGTTGCGCCCAGTCAACCAGTAGCGCAAACTCCGCGCGTTCCGGCGTCGTCGCCAATGTGGCATTGATGCCCAATGCGTTGCTCGCTGCGCTGGGTTGGCCAGGCGGTGTTCTCTGCAAGCGTGGCAAATAGAGCGGCCCGCCCGCTTTCGGCCCTGTACCAGACAACCCTTCGCCTCCGAATGGCTGAACGCCGACCACAGCCCCCACCATATTGCGATTGACGTATTGGTTACCCACATGCGCCCGCTGCGTGATACGCGAAATGGTTTCATCAATCCGTGAATGGACGCCCAAAGTGAGCCCATACCCCAGGGCGTTGATCTCCTCAATCAACGTATCCAGCCCCTCGCGCGCATAGCGCACCACGTGCAGCACCGGACCAAAGATCTCTTGTTGCAAGCTTGCTACCTGGTCCAGTTCAATCAGCGTCGGAAAGACAAAGGTGCCCTGTCGCCATGATGCCAGGCACGCCTGTGCGCCGAAAGCCGCCTGAAACACCGAATGCCCTTCCGCTTGCATCAGGTGAATATGCTGCTCGATCCGTTCGCGGGCTTCATCGTCGATCACCGGGCCGTAGTCCGTTGCCAGACTGTCGGGATTGCCCACGCGGAACTGCGCCATGGCGCCACGCAGCATGTTCAGTGTCGCTTCTGCAATGTCCTCCTGAAGACAGAGCAGACGCAGTGCTGAACAACGCTGCCCTGTGCTGTCAAAGGCGGAGGCCATGACATCGCTGACCACTTGCTCCGTCAGCGCGGACGAATCGACAATCATGGCATTCATCCCACCGGTTTCAGCGATCAGCACCGCAGGTTGCCCATGCGCATCCAACCGTTCTGCCAACGTGCGCTGCAAGCCCTTGGCAACCGCGGTCGATCCGGTAAACAGCACGCCATTGACGCGCGCATCGCGCACCAGCGCCGCACCGACGCGTTCCCCAGCGCCGGGCAGCAGTTGCAACACATCATGCGCAATGCCAGCCTGATGCAGCAGTTGCACCGCCAACGCGGCAACCAGTGGTGTTTGCTCCGCCGGTTTTGCCAGTACCGCATTCCCCGCAGCCAGTGCGGCAGCAATCTGCCCAGTAAAAATGGCCAACGGGAAGTTCCACGGACTGATGCAAACCACCACGCCCAGCGGGCAAACTTGTTCCGATGACACCGCAGCAGACTGCTGTGCATAATAGCGCAAGAAGTCCACCGCTTCGCGTATTTCAGCAATGGCATTTGGCGCGGTTTTCCCCGCCTCGCGCACCAATAACCCGATGAACTGCGGATACGCGGCTTCCAGCAAGCTGGCAGCGCGTTGCAGGCTGGCAACCCGCTGCGGGAACGACACCGTAGAGAACCGCTCTGCTGCCTGCACCGCACAGCCCAACGCAATGCGCACATCCTCCTCGCTGGCATCACGCACATATCCCACGATATCGTGCTGTTGGGCAGGATTGATCACTGGCCGAGCCGCCAGCGGTGATGATGCATCGACCATAATCGGTGCCGCATGCCGTACCTGCGCGGCATCAGCACTTAAGGCCGCTGCGAGCATTTCCAGACGGCGCTCATCGGTCAGATCTACGCCTTGCGCATTGCAACGCTCTGCGCCGTAGATCTGAGCAGGTAGAGGAATTCGCGGATGCCGGCAGCCGGGAGCCCTCTCTTTGTATGCCAGCGCCTGCACTTCAGCTATCGGGCTGGCAATCAGTTGCTCCAGTGGGACCTCCGCATCCGCAATACGACTAACAAACGAGGTGTTGGCACCATTTTCCAATAGACGCCGCACCAAATAGGCAAGCAGGGTTTCATGGGTGCCGACGGGGGCATAGATCCGACAGGGGCGCGCCAGCTTGCCCTGTTCTTCGGGACCGACGACCTGCGAATAAAGCGCCTCCCCCATACCATGCAGGCATTGAAATTCATATTGCCCAGGGTAATAACTGTCACCGGCCAGCGTATACACCGCGCTCAGGGTATGAGCATTGTGAGTAGCGAACTGCGGGTAAATGGCATCCGGTTCCGCCAGCAGTTGGCGAGCGCAGGCCAGATAGGAGACATCGGTATAGACTTTACGGGTATAGACGGGGTAGTCCTCCAGACCCTCTACTTGCGTGCGTTTGATTTCGCTGTCCCAGTAGGCACCTTTCACCAATCGCACCATCAGGCGTCGCCGGGTACGCTGTGCCAGATCGATAAGGAAATCAATCACAAACGGGCAGCGTTTCTGGTAGGCCTGCACCACAAAACCGATCCCTTTCCATCCCTCCAACGCAGGCTCATGACACAACCGCTCCAACAGATCGAGGGAGATCTCTAGCCGTTCGGCTTCTTCCGCATCAATATTAATGCCGATATCGTACTGCATCGCCTGCAACGTCAACGCCAACAAACGGGGATAGAGCATCTCCATGACACGATCGTACTGCGCACGACTATAACGAGGATGCAGCGCCGACAGCTTGATGGAGATACCCGGCCCTTCATACACCCCACGCCCCTGAGATGCCCTGCCAATCGCATGAATCGCCTGCTGATAAGCGTTGAGGTAAGCCTCCGCATCCTGCTCGGTGAGGGCCGCTTCGCCCAGCATGTCATAGGAATAGCGAAATCCCTGCTGTTCCAGGTGTTCCGCGTTGGACAGCGCCTCATCGATGGTTTCGCCAGTAACAAACTGCTCCCCCATCAGGCGCATCACGCGATCCATCCCCAATCGAATGACCGGCTCGCCCACCTTGTTAATCAGTTGCTTCAGGGTGTGTGCCAGACGCGTTTCACTGTGCGTCGCAACCAGCTTCCCGGTCAGCAGTAGTCCCCAAGTTGCCGCATTGACGAACAGCGATTGCCCTTTCCCCAAATGGGAATGCCAGTCACCGCTGCTGATCTTGTCACGAATCAGCGCATCGCGCGTTGAGGCATCGGGAATGCGCAGCAACGCTTCTGCCAAGCACATCAAAGCAATCCCTTCTGACGATGACAAGGAAAAGGCCTGTAACAAACTTTGCACCCGTCCCGCTCGCCCATGGGTCTTCTGTTCACGCCGCAGCGTCTGCGCCAGTCGATAGGCCAGCGCCTGCACCGCCGGTGCCATTGATGCCATCGGTTCTACCCGCTCGAGCAGTAACGGCACCATTTCGCCCTCGGAACGGCGGTACGCCGCCGTGATAGCATCACGCTGCGGTGAACGGGGTAACAGCGTTTGCGTGAAAGCTAAAAACGGCTGATAGCTTCCTTCCTGACGAGATTTCGGTATAATCTCCGGCGCACGTTGAAATGTTTTACCTTGCTCTGGTGTGATGTCAGGAGCCTTACCATCGCGCTCGACGGCGTCGAGATAGCAAAAAATGGCGTGCTCAATCAACCAATGCGATGTGCGATCAAGGAGCTGCGCTGTACGTTCGATACGATTGCGGGTCGCATCGTCAAGCTTTACCGCTATAGTGGGGAATCCCATCATTTCACTCCAGTGAAGCCAAGATAATCATCGATAGTGAGGGATCGGATAACGTTGATTTGTTGAAGGTATGCCTTCGGAGTTTAGCCGTCGTTATCGGATTATGCAACCTAGTTTTCGCGAGTTGCCATGAGATGCAGTGCAGTTAACAAGTGTATAATATTGGCGTGACGAGGAAATATAACAAATCGTTAACGCTTTGCATTATAAGAAAAAATAGGCTACACGAGGGATGCGCTATCGTGCAGACTGCGCTTTACCTGACGTCGTTCCCGTCAGGTTATACCAACAATCATGATTTGCCTTTATGCCCTAGCATGATGGGTATAGACAGGGCGCTTTAACTTGGAGATTCTAATGACAATGAGTACACCCATGCTGGTGACCTTTCTGGTGTATATCTTCGGAATGATCTTGATTGGCGTGGTCGCCTATCGCTCAACCACCACCCTTGGCGACTATATCTTGGGCGGACGACGGATGGGCAGCGTGGTCACGGCACTTTCCGCAGGGGCTTCTGACATGAGTGGCTGGCTGCTGATGGGGTTGCCGGGCGCAATATTTATTTCCGGCATTTCTGAAAGCTGGATTGCTATCGGGCTGACTATCGGTGCTTACCTTAACTGGCGCTGGGTTGCAGGCCGCCTGCGCGTTCACACCGAGGTGAACCACAACGCGTTGACCTTGCCGGACTATTTCACCCACCGTTTCGAAGACACCAGAAAAATCCTGAGAGTCATTGCGGCCTTGATTATTCTGGTTTTTTTTACCATTTTCTGCGCTTCTGGCATCGTTGCCGGTGCCCGCTTGTTCGAAAGCACCTTTGGCATGAGCTACGCCACCTCATTGTGGGCCGGTGCGGCCGCTACCATCGCCTATACCTTTATCGGTGGTTATCTGGCGGTAAGTTGGACGGATACGATACAGGCCACGCTGATGATTTTCGCCCTGATCCTGACACCGGTGATGGCGATTCTGGCGCTGGATGGCATCGATACGTCTCTGTTGGTTATCGCAGCGAAAAACCCGGCTAATCTGGATATGTTCAGGAGATTGGATGTCGTCGCCATCATCTCTCTGATGGGCTGGGGTCTGGGCTATTTTGGACAGCCGCACATTCTGGCGCGCTTTATGGCAGCAGATTCTCACCACACCATTCGCAGCGCACGCCGCATCAGCATGACCTGGATGATCTTGTGTCTCGCGGGTGCAGTGAGCGTGGGCTTCTTCGGTATCGCCTACTTTAGCAATCATCCGGAACAAGCGGGCAACGTCACCAACAATGCCGAGCGGGTATTTATTGAGCTTTCCATGTTGCTGTTTAACCCGTGGATCGCCGGTGTGTTACTTTCCGCTATTCTGGCGGCTGTAATGAGCACCCTGAGCTGTCAGCTGCTAGTCTGTTCCAGCGCCATTACCGAAGACTTGTACCGCCCCTTCTTCCGTCCCGGCGCTACGCAGCGCGAGCTGGTCTGGGTCGGTCGCATTATGGTGTTACTGATTGCTATCATTTCAATCGTGTTGGCCGCCAACCCGGAAAACCGCGTATTGGGGCTGGTTAGCTACGCCTGGGCCGGTTTTGGTGCCGCGTTTGGCCCGGTGGTCCTGATTTCCCTGCTGTGGCCGCGCATGACGCGTAACGGTGCGCTGGTCGGTATGCTGATCGGTGCTGCCACAGTGATTATCTGGAAACAGAATGCCTGGTTTAATCTGTATGAAATCATCCCCGGCTTTCTCTTTGCCAGCATGGCGATCTTTATCGTTAGCCTGATGGGTCGTGCGCCCTCCAAAGCCGTCACCGATCGCTTCCAAAAAGCAGAAGCCCAGTTCAAAAGCCGTTAAGGAACAATGTGTTTCACGCATAAAAAAGGCGCAGCCACGGTTGCGCCTTTTTTCATTGCCGAAGTAATGCGTTTATTCTTAGCCTGCAACCGCAATACGTTTCATGTCTTTCATGTAGCCACGCAGTTTCTGACCCACCGCTTCGATCGGGTGGTTACGGATTGCGTCATTAACGTCGCGCAGTTGTGCATTATCTACGCTGGTAGCCGCCACCGACTTGCCGATGTCACCCGCTTGCAGTGAAGCCATGAATGCCTGTTTCAGCAACGGCACGGCGGCATTCGCGAATAGGTAGTTACCGTATTCTGCGGTATCAGAGATAACCACGTTCATTTCATACAGACGCTTACGTGCAATGGTGTTCGCAATCAGCGGCAGTTCGTGCAGCGATTCGTAGTACGCTGATTCTTCGATGATGCCCGCGCTTACCATGGTTTCGAATGCCAGTTCCACACCGGATTTAACCATCGCGATCACCAATACGCCGTGGTCAAAATACTCTTGCTCCGCGATTTTACCGTCGAACTGTGGCGCATTTTCAAACGCGGATTTACCTGTTTCTTCACGCCAGGTCAGCAGTTTAATGTCGTCGTTGGCCCAGTCTTCCATCATACCGCTGGAGAACGCACCGGAGATGATATCGTCCATGTGTTTCTGGAACAGCGGAGCCATGATGGTTTTCAACTGCTCAGACAGCGCGTAAGCACGCAGTTTTGCCGGATTAGACAGACGATCCATCATCAGCGTGATGCCGCCTTGCTTCAGCGCTTCGGTAATGGTTTCCCAGCCGAACTGAATCAGTTTTTCCGCATAGGCCGGATCGGTACCTTCAGCAACCAGTTTATCAAAACTCAGCAAAGAACCGGCCTGCAACATACCGCACAGGATGGTCTGCTCGCCCATCAGGTCAGATTTCACTTCGGCAACGAAAGAAGATTGCAGTACGCACGCACGGTGACCACCGGTAGCGGCAGCCCAGGCCTTGGCGATCGCCATGCCTTCACCTTTCGGGTCGTTTTCCGGGTGAACCGCGATCAGCGTCGGAACGCCAAAGCCGCGTTTGTACTCTTCACGTACTTCGGTGCCCGGACATTTCGGCGCCACCATCACCACCGTGATGTCTTTACTGATCTGCTCACCCACTTCAACGATGTTGAAACCGTGAGAGTAACCCAGAGATGCGCCCTGCTTCATCAGAGGTTGAACAGCCTGAACCACAGCGGAGTGCTGCTTGTCTGGCGTCAGGTTCACCACCAGATCCGCCTGCGGGATCAGCGCTTCATAGGTGCCTACGTTAAAACCGTTTTCAGTCGCTTTACGCCATGACGCACGTCTTTCCGCGATAGCTTCTGCACGCAGCGCATAGGCAATATCCAGCCCGGAATCACGCATATTCAAACCCTAGTTCAGCCCTTGCGCGCCGCAACCGACGATCACCACTTTTTTGCCTTTCAGCTATTTCGCTTCGTCTGCGAATTCTTCACGTCCCATGAAACGACATACACCCAATTGCGCCAACTGCTGACGCAGTTTCAACGTGTTGAAATAGTTAGCCATGAACAACTCCGTTCAATCTGTTAATTGCGAGTGTTCAGAAGAGGTTTCCTGTCAGGGAAGCCTGAATGCCCTCATGATATGACAGGAAAAGTATTGCTTAAATTGATATATTAACAAGGGCTTTGTTGAATAATAGGGAATAATGCTGTTATGACACGCCTGTTTTGGATTAAAATGGGCTTTGTTGAATAAATAGAACGGCTTTGTTGAATAAATCAGAACTTGTAACGACTGCGCCCCATACGGGTCGATTGTTACGTGATGCGAATACTGTTCGGCATTCCTAATAGCGTGATCCGGTTAAGCGCTTTGACCATGGCCATGGCTTCACCCA
>NZ_JAHWCO010000310.1:0-19487 GCF_020054415.1 Candidatus Symbiopectobacterium sp.
AGGTGGGTGAAGCCATGGCCATGGTCAAAGCGCTTAACCGGATCACGCTATTAGGAATGCCGAACAGTATTCGCATCACGTAACAATCGACCCGTATGGGGCGCAGTCGTTACAAGTTCTGATTTATTCAACAAAGCCCAACACCAGCAGAATCTCAACATCCACCACGCCAATACCGCTGAAGGTGACGCGCCACCCCATGTACTGCCCGATTAGACGACCGAGCGGCAGGCCCAGTACCATTGCCAGCGCGGTGCCGGTTGCCAACAGGCTCAGCGCCTGCGCTTTCTTGCCCGGCGGTGCCAAACGCACCGCCAACGAGGCTGTAATTGACCAGAAAATGGCATGTGCCAACGCCACACCGATACGCGCCGCCACCAGCACCCAGAAATTCCAGGCCAAACCGGAAATTATGTTGCACACGGCGAACAGGATAAACACGTTGATCAGCAGTCCCCGCCGTTCCATATCACTGCATGCCAGCATAAAGGGCAACGACATGGTGCCCACCACCCAGGCATAAATCGTGATAATCAACCCGACCTGTGCGGCGCTCATCGAAAAACTGACGGCAATATCGGACAACAAGGCAACGGGCGTAAATTCAGCGGTATTAAAAATAAAGGCCGCCATAGCGAGGCTGATAACACGAAACCATGCTATCGAACGGGATGAAAGGGTCATGGGCTGCACACTACCAGATATCAACAACGTAGAAAGAAAATCGGCAGCGCGTCGCGCCGCAGGAAGCGGCATCGAACGCTGCACGTGAACAGAAAAATGGCCGGGCTACGCCAAAGGCAGCGCCTACATCGACAAAAATCTGTGAAACAGATCACATTCTACGATGGATCGAGGCGAGACGTGGTACTTTTTTTAAGCAGTTAATCGAAGAACAGCGCGGATTTTAGGTGCCAACGCAGGCGTAATCACTGTTTAGAGGGATGAATTTAATGGTTTTATATGGCGTTTCGTTCCCTAACACCCCACTGTTTTTGAAAGCCTTTTCCTAAAAAACAGCAAAAAAAAGCCCGTCATCATGACGGGCAAAAGACAGTGATGGTGTCTATGGCAAGGAAATCAACTTGTTACTACTCTCACTACACACTACACACTACACACTACACACTACACACTACACACTACACACTACACACTACACACTACTCACTACTCACTACTCACTACTCACTACAGGGTTACTTAGGGATTTGGTTCACTGTTCAGCGCCCCACAGGGGGGACACGGAGGCTTCAGCTTGGCTTGGGATAACTGCTGCCGCATCTCGTTCATTCGCTGTTGATAACGCTGTTCAATAACTATTTTTCTCAGAATTCAGTAAGTTATACATTTGATTGCGCAAACGTGTCATTTCTATCTGGCGTTCAACCTGTGCTTGCATCATCTGCGAAATCTGTTTTCTGACGGCCGCTTCATCAAATTTATCTGCGGTCACCAAAGTGTGCATTTTTTCTATATCATTTAAGTGCAGCACGGGCGCATCTTGCCTTGCCTGTTGCATCAGGTCACGCAAGTGTTGACGCTGTTGTTCCGTCAGTTTCACACCGTCAAACAGACCGCGCTGACTGATGGCGTTTCGCAAGGCTGCATCGCCAAGGTGCCAACCAGGCAGTGACGCACTATCGCTATCGGCTACTGATGCGTTAACGACACCGAACATCAGCAACGAAATTATGCGCCGTAGCATTATCACACCCCGGTACAATGCGCCAATCTGTGAATAAATGAACACAAGTCTAAACACCTTGCTGCAAACATGCGTCAGAGGATGTAAGACTACGTAACGTCATGGAATAGCGTCGATCTATGGCGTATTTTGCCCCTGGAGGTAGCCTAATCATGAACAAGATTCTGTTGGTGGATGACGACAAAGAGCTCACCGCTTTGTTGAAAGAGTTGCTCGAAATGGAAGGTTTTAACGTTGTCGTTGCCCACGATGGCGAACAGGCATTGAACGTATTGGACAGTACGGTAGATTTGCTGTTGTTGGACGTCATGATGCCAAATAAAAACGGCATCGATACCTTGAAAGAGGTACGGCAGCAGCATCAGACGCCCGTCATCATGCTAACCGCGCGCGGTAGCGAACTGGATCGCGTTCTGGGGCTGGAACTGGGGGCGGATGATTATCTGCCTAAACCGTTTAACGATCGTGAACTGGTGGCCCGTATTCGCGCCATTTTACGCCGCTCATCGTGGACCGAGCAGCAGCAAACCACGGATAACTGTTCACCGACCGTTGAAGTGGACGGTTTGCGCCTCAATCCTGGGCGCCAGGAAGCGAGCTTCGACACCGAAGTGCTGGATCTCACCGGCACCGAGTTCACGCTGCTCTACCTGTTGGCGCAGCGGTTGGGACAAGTGGTGTCGCGCGAGCATCTTAGTCAGGAAGTGCTGGGTAAACGTCTGACGCCGTTCGATCGTGCGATAGACATGCACATTTCCAATCTGCGACGTAAGCTGCCGGAGCGTAAAGACGGACAACCCTGGTTCAAGACGCTGCGAGGACGCGGTTATTTAATGGTATCAACAAGTTAAAATAGGTATCTGCGGCATGATCGACAGTTTGACTTCGCGCATTTTCGCCATTTTCTGGCTGACGCTGGCGTTGGTGCTAATGCTGGTGCTGATGTTGCCCAAGCTGGACTCACGTCAGATGACGGCGCTGTTGGAAAACGAGTATCGTCAGGGCGTGATGCTGGAACAGCATATCGAAGCCGATCTTGCCGCCGATCCGCCTAACGACCTGTTTTGGTGGCGACGCTTGTTTCGCGTGATCGAAAAATGGTCACCGCCGGGGCAACGTCTGGTTTTCGTCACAAGTGAAGGGCGCATTTTCGGTACGCTGCAAAAAACCGAAATGCAGATTGTGCGTAACTTTATCGGCCAGTCTGATAATGCCGACCATCCGCAGAAGAAAAATTATGGTCGGCTAGAACTGCTCGGACCGTTTTCCGTGCGCGACGGTGAGGATAATTACCAGGTTTATCTGATCCGCATGGCAAACAGCCCACAGTCCGATTTCATCAATCTGCTACTGGACCGCCCGCTGCTGTTACTCATTGTCACTATGCTTATCAGCACACCGCTGTTGCTTTGGCTGGCTTGGAGCCTTGCAAAACCTGCGCGTAAGCTGAAAATTGCGGCCGATAAAGTGGCGCAAGGCAACCTACGTCAACACCCCGAGCTGGAAGCAGGGCCGCAAGAGTTCCTCGCCACTGGCGTCAGCTTTAACCAAATGGTCAGCGCGCTGGAACGCATGGTTACCGCGCAACAACGTCTGCTTTCTGATATTTCCCATGAACTGCGCACACCGTTGACACGCTTGCAATTGGCTACCGCGCTGCTGCGCCGTCGTCAGGGTGAAAACAACGAGCTGAACCGCATTGAAACCGAAACGCAACGGCTGGACAGCATGATCAACGACCTGCTGGTGTTATCGCGCAACCAGCACAAGAACGAGTTGGGGCGTGAATATATCCGCGCCGACGAACTGTGGGGAGACGTGCTGGATGACGCCCGCTTTGAAGCCGAGCAAATGGGTAAAACGCTGGACGTGCCCTATCCACCCGGCCCCTGGCCGCTGTTCGGCAACCGTTCCGCACTGGAAAGCGCTTTCGAAAATGTGGTGCGCAACTCCCTGCGTTACTCAAACACCCATATCTGCGTCGCCTTTTCCGTTGATAATCAAGGAATCACCATTAACGTTGACGATGATGGCCCCGGCATTAATCCGGAAGATAGCGAGCAAATATTCCGCCCGTTCTATCGCACCGATGAGGCGCGCGATCGGGCGTCGGGCGGTACGGGGTTAGGGTTGGCGATTGTGGAGAATGCGATTACGCAACATAAAGGCTGGGTTAAAGCAGGAGACAGTTCGTTAGGGGGGTTACGTCTGACCATCTGGCTACCGCTGAACGAACGCTAAGCGCAGCTATACTCGTGGGGTACGGCGCGTTGCGCCGCCCCGCTAGCGCATACGCTGAATCACTTGCAGCAGTTCCGCGATCACTGCTTCCCCACCATCGTCCAATACCGCCTTACGCACACAGCCGTTGGTGTGATCGGCCAGCAATTGATTGGCAACAGCATTAAGCGCAGAACGCGCCGCAGAAATCTGATTGAGGATATCAACGCAATAACGGTCTTGTTCGATCATCTGACCGATGCCGTTAACCTGACCGTTAATTCGGTTGAGCCGGTTCAGCAACGCTTTTTTACGCGGCTGAACCACACGGCGAACATCCGATTCATCGGCTGAACTGGCCGCTTCAGTGGCAGCTGCACAAAACTCGCACTTATGACGCGGCGACGTCAAAGCCGAGTCCTTCGACAGTGTCGCGGAAGGCGTCTGGGTTGGCTTTTTCTGTCTCATTGTACTCCACGTTTACCAGACCGGTTTCCAGCGTGACCTGCACACCCTGAACCCCATTAAGCGCTTCCAGCGCGTTCTTGACCTTACTGGCGCAGCCGCCGCAGGACATACCTTGGACGTTGATTGTAACATAGGACATAAAATACTCTCCATTTCACATTGTATGACACCGTGCGGAGCCGGAAGGCTCAGAATATCAGTCACGCCGAGTCGGTTTCCAATGACGTAACAGCAGTGAATTGCTCAGCACGGAAATCGAACTGAGCGCCATGGCACTCCCGGCAATAACCGGATTCAGTAACGACAACGCCGCCAGCGGAATACTCAGCACGTTGTAGAAAAACGCAAAAAACAGGTTCTGTTTCACCTTACCGAGCGTCGCGCGCGACAGGCTGATGGCATCCAGCAGGCTATCAAGGCGGTTACGCATCAGCACCACGTCCGCCGTATCCAGCGCAATGTCCGAGCCCGCGCCAATGGCGAATCCTACATCTGCCGCTGCCAATGCAGGCGCATCATTGATACCGTCGCCCACCATACCCACACAGCGTCCATTGGCCTGAAGGCGCTGTATCTCCGCAGCTTTGTGCTCCGGCAGCACCTGAGCCACCACGTTGGTGATCCCCACCTGTTTGGCAATCACCGCCGCCGCACGAGGATTATCCCCCGTCAACATCATGACCTCAATCCCCTGATGTTGCAGATCGGCGATTGCGGTACGTGCATCGTCGCGCACCTTATCTGCCAGCGCAATGTACCCCAATAGAAGGTCAGCGCGGGCCACGGCAATCACCGTTTTTCCTTGGGCTTCCAGTTTGGCAATCTGCGCCTGATCGAGCACGATATCATTTTCAGCCAGAAAACGCGGTGACCCCAACAGCCAGTTTTCACCGGCAACCTCGCCTTTTATCCCCCGGCCAATCACCGCCTGAAACGCACTCACCTCGACGGCTTCCACACCGGCTTCCCGCGCATGCTGCACCAGCGCTTGCCCGAGTGGATGCTCAGAATACTGTTCGAGAGAAAGTGCGACGCGCAGCAGTTCAGCGTCGGCCACTGCAGCTTCTGGCAGTACGTCACTGACCGAAGGCTTACCTTCCGTGATGGTGCCAGTCTTATCCAGTACCAGTACCTGCAAACGCTGCACTTGCTCTAATGCATTGGCATCGCGGAACAAGATACCGGCACGCGCCCCTTGCACAGTACCCACCATGATCGCCGTCGGCGTCGCTAACCCCAGCGCACAGGGGCAGGCAATCACCAGCACCGCTACCGCACTCACCAGGCTGGAGGCCAAATCCCCGCTGATAAACCAGTGTGTCAGCCAAGTGAGCAGTGCGATCGCCACCACCACCGGCACAAACACCGACGAGATTTTATCTGCCAACCACTGCACTGCGGCTTTTGAGCCCTGAGCGTCTTCGACCATACGAATGATACGCGCCAGCGCCGTATTGCTTCCCACACCGGTGGCTTTGACACGCAGCATACCGCTTTGGTTAAGAGTCGCGCCAAACACCTCGGCACACACCGCTTTCACCACAGGTACACTCTCACCAGTGAGCATCGATTCATTGACCTCTGAGAGGCCATCGAGAATGACGCCGTCAACAGGAATACTCTCGCCGGGACGCACCACAAAGATATCGCCGCTGTGCAGGCTGGCTACATCGCGATCTTCAATTTCACCGTCCACCTCCACATGTGCGATGGGCGGTTGCAGGTTTAGCAAACCTTCAATGGCGGCACCGGTTTTGGTTTTCGCTCTGCTTTCCAGCAGCTTGCCCAGCAGTACCAGCGTAATGATCGCGGCACTGGCTTCAAAATAGAGATGACCGTGCGGCGTGGTCAGCAACGTGAACAGACTGAACAAATAGGCCACGCTGGTCCCTAGCGTGAGCAGCACATCCATGTTGGAGGTGCCGCTGCGTAATGCACTCCAGGCACGGCGGTAGAAATGGCGTCCGCTCCAGAACTGCACCGGCGTTGCCAGCAGTGCTTGCAGCCAACCGGGCAGCAGATGCACGCTGCCGAAAAACATCCCGACCATTTCCGCCATCAGCGGCACCGTGAGCACGGCCGCAATCAGAAATTCCCTGCGTTCACGCTGCCACGCGCGTTCGCGTCGTGCACGTTCTTCGCAACGCTGACCGCCCTCGACGGCATGGGCTTGAAAGCCACCCAGCTCAACCGCACGCACCATCTGTTCCGGGCTAACCACGCCGGGGCGATAGCGAACACTGGCTCTGCTGCTGGCAAACAGTACCGTCGCATGTACATCCGGTAGTGCTTCAAGTGCCGCCTGAATACGTTCGGCACAGCGTTCGCTGCTCATGCCGGAAAGTTCCAACGCCAGAGTCTGTTCAACAACGTCAAAGCCGACTTTATGTATCGCCGCGACCACATCCTGCACCGTGCTGCTTTCCCCTTGCAGCCGAACACGCGCACGCTCGCTGGCGAAATTGACATTTGCTTCCACCCCCGGCAAGTGGTTTAACACGCGCTCAAGACGCACAGCACAGGCCGCGCAGGACATACCGCTGATTGGAAGGTGCAATGAGAGAGGATCGCTTGCATTAGTCATTTCGTTGTTATCCTTAGATTTTCCGTTAAAAGGCGTCGATATATGCCTTGTCGGTGAGGGGATAACACTTCCCCTGATTTTGTCAACAATATACCTCATACGGGTATATTGTTAGCGAAATAGTGCTAAACATGTTTATACCCTAAATAATTCCAGTTGCAGGAGGGCGGCACGTTCAGTCGCATCACGTCAGCGGGCAGATGCAAACAATCACGGTCAACAGAAGCCTGCCGTGACTCGAATTTCAGTCATCTGCCTGTTGTGTTTTGCTGCTCCTTCAGTAAAGTGAGCGTTATTTTCCGCTATTTATCAGGGCAGTTAGTTTGAGCAAAGCGTGGTGCGACCGCTTTGTTCCTTGTCCGTCAAACAGGAAGTGATAATGAAAGGTGTTTCCTTATTGGCTGGCGCACTTGCACTTCTTTTCAGCGGCTAGGCGTTGAGTTCAGGTGATGACGTATGCGGATTTTCCTATGCAGAATGCGGCCCTGCCTTATCTGGAGCCCAATAATGACACCCGCGTCAATCTGATCCTGCTGCAAAGCAGCCGCCATCATTTGGCCCTTCCACTGCCACAACCATTGCCCAATCAGACACGAACCCGCGTGAATCCGTTTACTGCTTATCGCGTCATGGGGCTGACTGCCAGTGATACCAGCGAGGACGACACCTCGGCGGACAGTGCGAATCAACCCTCACCGCTGGCCGCCAAGGCTAAACAGCTAAACCTTCCTCCCTAGGTGCAAGCGCAGATGGATACGCTGGCGCCGGAGGAAAATGAAGGACGTCATATCTCCAACGATACCAGCGCAGTAGAAGCCTTTTTTGATGTGCTGCTGGCAGATACCCAATTCACCGAACCGCAGCGCATCCAGTTGGCACAAGCTCGCATCAACATGCTCTCCTCCGCCAGCACGTTAGCCACCATGACTCGCGATCTCGCGACGCTGCCTGCGGATGGCCATGCCGGAGAGCTCAAACAGTATTTGATTAACGCGGTGGCCTTTTATCAGGGTCTGTTTGAACAGGCCAACAGTGGTTTTCAGTCGCTAACCACGGCCAACCAGCCGTGGGTGGCCGAAACCGCGCGCTACATGTTGATTCGCGTGTCGCTGAATCAGGCGATGGAAAATGCGCTGGATGAATGCAACGTGTTCAATGTCGATAAGGCGGACAAGGAACAGGGACGAGGCGCAGTCGAACGTATTGACGCCTATCTGCAAGCCTACCCGAAAGGCCGCTATGCCGACTCTGCCCGTGTGCTTTATCGGCGCGCCTACCGGGTAATCGGCGATGAAAATGCCTTGTCTGCACGCTATCAGCGTGTGATTGCCGCACAAAAAGACCTAGATGCGTTGCAGACCATCAATAACGAAATCGACAATAACCTGCTGGAAAGCAGCAGTTTTATTTAAACACCAGACGCGCCGTTGCTGATGCTGGTGCAAGATCTTAAACAGCTGCGCAGTGACAAAGGCTGGATGCAGTGGCCCGCGTTATCAGAAGCTGAACTGATCGCACAGCGGGCGATGTTTGACGATGCAGGTATGCAGCAGCAGTATCGCTATCTGCACGCCGCCTTCCACTATTATCAGCAGCGGGATGCGGTGGCCACGCTGGCGTTGATTCCGGAAGGAACGGGCAAGGATCTGACGGACACCACCGACTTCAGCCTCCAGGTACCGCGCGGTTTGGCGCTAGAGGCCGAACACGGCTGGCAGGCGGCAGAAACGCACTGGCGACATCTGCTGACGTTGAAAACCAACGAAACGCAGCAACAGTATCTGCAACTGTCGCTGGTAGAAACGCTGGTCAAAGCAGGCCACCCTGAGGCTATTTTTGCGCCTGACAGCCCGGTCAAAAAATTGCGTTTCCGCTCTGCGGTGCTGAAAAGTGCTGCAAATGCCTACCTGCTGCGCCAGCAAACCGGCGAACAACAAACCCATGAAGAACGCGCCGTGGCACTGCACACGCTGCTGACCCAATCGCTGGTACACCTTGACTATGCTGCCTATCTTAAAGACAGCGAGCTGTTTCGCACCATCGCGCCATTAAAAAGCGCAGAAAACGCCAGTTGGAATATGGAAGACCTCACCGCCTTCACCTGGGATGGCAGCGATACCGAAGAGGGGGTATCAATGCCCGGCGCTGATCACGGTGGTATCCACGTTAAATAAACTGCCGAATGACGCTCACGCCACCAATTGTCTGGGGGAGTTCTTTTTCCGTACCGGTAATGAGGTCGGATTCGATTGGGGTGAGAGCAATCAGCTGGAAGCGTTAACCAACACACCCAGCCAATTCAACGGGAAAGCCTATTCCCGGTTGGATCCTTATCTGAAAGTGATTGCCGATCCGCAGGCGCCGCCGGAAGACAAAAGCTACGCACTTTATCACGCTATCTACTGCTATGCGCCCAGCGGTATGAACGGTTGCGGCACACAAGAGATCAGCAAGGCAACGCGCAAAGCCTGGTTTACCAAGTTGAAAACCGAATTCAAAGGCAGCCAATGGGCCACGCAGCTCAAATATTATTGGTAGTCACCTGCGTTCTGTTCACGAACGTCGCCCATGCTGAACGCGTCAACGCCGCCCATTACCAGGATTTTTGGTTATGGGCGGCCGTCAAACCGCAGCCTGTGCTACATCAGGCACACACGCTCTACCTGCATCAGGGTGAAATCGCCCGCCGTCAGGGGAAAACCGTGTTTTTACGTCAAGGGTTACCGGCTAGCGCGCTGCGGGTAGACAACCTGTGGCTCTCCTACCGCATTACCATGTTGGATCTTTCGGATAACCACCTGAACCGTATGCTGAAAGCACAGGCACGCTGGCGCGCATTGGGTAACAAGGTGAAGGGTATCCAGATCGATTTTGATGCCCGCAGTTATCAGTTGGCTCGCTACGTGAAATTTATACAAACCCTACGCCAGCGTTTGCCCGCCGATACACAGCTCAGAGTCACCGGGCTGTTGGACTGGGCTAAAACCGGGGATGTCGGCGCGCTTAATCGGCTGGGCGGCGTTATCGATGAGTTGGTGGTACAGACTTATCAGGGCCGCTCGACGGTAACACGCTATGCTGAGTATCTGCCCGCACTGATGAAACTGCAAATTCCCTTCCTTCTCGGCCTGGTACAGCACGGGCAATGGGACGAACGCTGGCAGCGTCGATTGACCGCCTCAGCGTATTACCGTGGTAATGTGGTGTTTCTCGTAAATCCGCCGCCAGAAAGAGCAGTGTTCAGTAAATAGAGGCGCGTTAGCTGCCGCCGCCAAATCCGTTTTGCCGCCACGCTTCGTAGCTGATGATGGCAACTGCATTCGAGAGGTTGAGACTACGATTATTCGACTGCATGGGAATGCGAATACGCTGTTCCGGCGTAAAACCGTTACGAATCGCATCCGGTAATCCGGCAGTTTCCGAACCGAACAGCAGTACATCCCCCGGCTGATAGTCCGGTTGATCGTAAGAACGGCTGCCTTTGGTGGTGCAGGCAAAAATGCGCTGACCGGCTACGGCAGCCAGAAAATCCTGATAATTTTTATGGCGGCTGACATTCGCCAGATCGTGATAATCCAGTCCGGCGCGGCGCACCTTTTTCTCATCCAGATCGAAGCACATTGGTTCAATCAGATGCAATTTGCAGCCATTATTGACAACCAGACGGATGATATTACCGGTGTTCGGGGCAATTTGTGGCTCATAGAGCGCAATATGAAACATGAGAATAGGTCAACAAAAGCGTTTTCAGGCCGCCAGTATATAACACGCCGCCCCTGCCCCGAAGCAGGAATTCAGACAACATGCCGCGACGTTTTTCGGCCAGACGCGTACACTGTATACAGGAGGTACATATCATGACCTGTTATCTGATTCCGATATTTTGTCTGGCCTTGGTGTCGCTGGGCACGCAGGCAAATACGCAAAGGCTCACCACCCAGCAACAACAAATGCAGCAGAACCGGCAGTTGCAGCAACAGCGGTTGAATCAGGACATTCAGCGCCGTAGCGAGCAGCAACAACAAGAGTTGCTGCGTCAGCTCCAGCAAAATCAGCAGCGGACGCAGCAGCAAAACCAGCCCCGCTACTGATCCGCTACAGACTCACCCCCATCAGCGCCAGAATCAACGGCGTGGTCAGTGCCGCCCAGCACGTTAAACTGCCGCGACATCAGGTAGAGGTTAACCCCTACCGCCATTGAGCCCAGCAGAACCACCACGCGTGTTTCCATTTCCGGCAGACAAAGCATCACCGCCAGCCCCCAGATCACCAAAGGCTGCACCAGCAGTTTAAGTACGCACACCACCGCGCTGATTTGCCAGCTATCACGCACCCGGTATTCTGCCAGCACCATACCGAGTGAAATCAGCGAAAGCGGCACTGCCGCCTGTGACAGCATCCCTACCGGTTGATCGACAAAATCCTGCAGGGAGAATCCGGTCAGGCTGAACAGCGTGCCGGACAACATGCCGATAATCAGCGGGTTTTTCAGCACCCCGACCGCCGTTTTGCCAAATCCTTGCACTGAGAGTGAGCCGTTGCGCGCCCACTCCACCGACACGGTGAGCAGCGCCCACAAAATCAGGCCGTTAAACACCAACATCAGCGCCACGGAAGGCACCGCTTCTTCGCCAAGAATCGTGGTCGCCAGCGGCAACCCCAGCATGACGTTGTTGGAAAAGATACCGCTCAGCGCAAAGACCGAGCCGGAGACGCCGTCCAAATCAAACACCTTGCGGGCAACGATACGGCCAATCACGAACACGATCAGGCAACTACCGAAAAACGCGATCAGCAATCGGGCATCCACCGGGGGTCGTTTGGAGAAATCACTCATCATGCGGAACAGCATGGCTGGCAGGGCGACAGAGAAGACAAAGCGGCTGACGCCATCGGTGAACGCGGTAGGCCATTTGGCAAACCGGATCAGGCTGTAGACAAGAATAATCAATACAAACAGCGGTATAGTGAAATCACCACCTGGTGCCAAAAGGAGAGTACAAAGGGGGGCATAGGGTAATCCTTCAATGCCTCACTCAGCAGCGCCAGGTAGCCTGAATAATGTAAGCACCCACTAACAAGTCCGGACACATCAGGCAATCTCGCACATACGGAAAGGCGCGCAATCACCGGCTTGTTAGACGAATTATTATTTCCCCTGAGCATCGCTCAGGGGATATGGGTGGATTTAGCCGGCGAAAAACTCCGCGCCGATTAAATCTATCCGGTCTGTACAGATGCAGTCAACGCCCCAGGCCAGCAAATCACGCGCACGCGCTGGTGCGTTCACGGTATAAACCAAAATGCGTAGCCCAGACGCTTTCAGCAGCGCCATCCGTTGCGCATCCAGCAGTTCATGGTTGAGGTGAATGGAGACGCAGCCGAGATCGCGCGTCAGACGCAGCCAGTCCTCTTCCCACTCATCCAGCAACAGCCCGCGCGGCAGCGCTGGCACCGCCTGCTGTGCGGCAGCCAGTGCTTCAACAGAGAAAGAAGAGAGCAGCGGCTCAATCGGGTGATCGCGCCAAAGCTGTGCCGCCGCCTGCGCGACGATGCGACCGGTGAGTGTTTCTTGTCCGGTACTCGGTTTGATCTCGATGTTGGCCGCTGAACCATACTGCTTGCAGCGCGCCGCCACGTCAGATAACAGAGGTAAGCGCTCACCAACAAATTGTTGGTTGTACCACCCCCCCGCATCCAAACCCACCAGTTTATCCCAGGGCAAATCACCCGCCACGCCCCAGCCGTTCGTGGTTCTCTCCAGCGTATCATCATGTAGCAAAAAGATTTCGCCATCCTGAGAGAGCTTGGCATCAAACTCGATCATTTTATGCCCGTGCTGCGCCCCCACATCAATGGCGGCCAGCGTATTTTCCGGTGCCAATGAGCCGCCGCAGCGATGGGCGACAATTGCCGGATAAGGCCACTGTTTTTCCATTATTCCACCCGCAATCCGCTTTCAGTATCAAAGAAATGCCACGCCTGCGCTGGCAGAGTCAGCCACAAGGTGTCGCCGCGTACCGGACACTGTTCGTGGGAAAGGCGCACCACTACCCGCTGTTCCCCCCATGCACCGTGCGCCAGGTTATCCGCGCCCAGCAGTTCAAGGGTGGTCAGCAATAGCGGTATGCCACCCGCCTCACGCGTGGTCAACTGAATATGCTCCGGTCTGACGCCCAACGTCAATGCCCGACCGCTCCATGCGGGTTTTGCCACTGGTAGCGGTAAGACGAACTCCGCGCTGAACATAAACTGTGTGCCGTCATCACTGATGCGCACGGCCCACAGATTCATGGCAGGGGAGCCTATGAAACTGGCGACGAACAGCGAGGCAGGACGGCGATAAATTTCCGTCGGCGGCCCAATCTGTTCGGCAATCCCTTTGTTCATCACAATCACGCGCTCTGCCAGCGTCATGGCTTCCACCTGATCGTGCGTGACATACAGGCTGGTGGTGCGTAACCGCTGATGCAGTTGCTGGATCTCAAGACGCATCCGCACACGCAGTTTAGCATCCAGGTTGGAGAGCGGCTCATCGAACAAAAATACCGCGGGCTCGCGCACGATAGCACGGCCCATGGCGACACGCTGACGCTGCCCGCCGGAAAGCTCGCGCGGTTTATGCTGCAACAGCGGCAGAAGTTCGAGAATACGCGCAGCATCTTCAACACGCTGGCGGATTTGCGCTTTACCAAAGCCGCGGATTTTCAGTCCATAAGCCATGTTTTCATAGACGCTCATGTGCGGGTACAGCGCATAGTTCTGGAACACCATGGCGATACCACGATCTTTCGGTTCCCGCTCGGTCACCCGTTCGCCATCGATATAAATATCCCCGCTGGTAGTGCGTTCCAATCCGGCCACCATGCGCAGCAGGGTAGATTTACCACAGCCAGAAGGCCCCACCATCACCACAAACTCACCGTCCGCCACATCCAGATCGATGTGCTGAATTACCTGTGTTTTACCGTCATAGGATTTGGTGACGGCCTGAAGTTTTAAACCTGCCATATCGTCTTATTTCTCACTATCCACCAGACCACGCACAAACCAGCGCTGCATCAACAGCACCACCAACAGCGGCGGCAACAACGTCATCAACATCGCCGCCATCACGTGGTTCCACTGGGTGGCGACATCGCCAGAGGCGATCATGCTTTTCAACCCAGCCACCGCGGTGCCAAGGTTGACGTCGTTGACGATCAGCAGCGGCCAGAGATACTGGTTCCAGCCGTAAATAAAGGTAATCACAAACAGCGCCGCCAGATTGGTACGCGAGAGCGGCAACACCATATCGAAAAAGAAACGCATCGGGCTGGCACCATCAATGCGCGCTGCCTCCATCAGTTCATCCGGCAGCGTCATAAAAAACTGCCGAAACAGAAAGGTGGCGGTAGCCGAGGCCATCAGCGGCAGAGTCAAACCGGTCATGCTGTCCGTCATGTTCAAATGGGCAATCACTTCCACCGTCGGGAAGATACGCACTTCCACGGGCAGCATCAGCGTCAAAAAAATCATCCAGAAGAACAGCGAGCGGCACGGGAAACGAAAGTAGACAATGGCGTAAGCAGAGAGAATGGAGACGGTAATTTTGCCGAAGGTAATGGCTAACGCCATCACGGCGCTATTGAACAGCATCTTGCCGAACGGCGCGTTGTTCGAACCGGCACCGTGGTGCCATACATACACCAGGTTATCCCACAGTTGGGTACCGGGGAGCAGCGTCATCGGCGTTTGAAACACCGCCTGATTGTCCAGCGTTGCAGCCACCACGGCGACATAGAGCGGAAACAGAATGGCGAGTACGCCGACTATCAGCATCAAATGGCTGAAGATATCCAGCCAGCGACGATTTTCGATCATCGGTGCACCCCTTAGTAATTGACCTTGCGTTCCACAAAGCGGAACTGAAGGACTGTCAAGCCAACCACCAGCAGCATCAACACCACCGACTGCGCCGCAGAGCTGGAAAGATCCAGACCGGCAAACCCTTCACGGTAAATTTTGAAGATCAGGGTGGTCGTAGCCTGCATAGGCCCGCCCGCAGTGGCGGCATCGATAATGGGAAAGGTGTCGAAAAAGGCATAAACCAGATTGACTACCAGCAGAAAGAAGCTAACCGGAGAAATCAGAGGCAGCACCAAATTGAAGAAACGGCGCACCGGACCTGCACCGTCAATGGCCGCGGCCTCCACCAGAGAGCGCGGAATGGACTGCAACGCGGCCAAGAAAAACAAAAAGTTATAGCTTATCTGCTTCCAGATGGACGCCAGCACCACCAGAAACATCGCCTGGCCACTGTGGGTGGCGTGATTCCAGTCATAACCCCACAGGCTTAAGCCATACGTGATTAATCCGCCGGGGCTGAATAAAAACATCCACAGCGCGGCTGCCACCACCGGAGCCACCGCGTAAGGCAGAATAAACAGGGTTTGGTAAAGGCTGTGGCAGCGTAACACATAATCCACCAACGCCGCCAGCAGTAACGACACGCTCATACCGCACACGGTTACCAACGAACTGAACACCATGGTGGTATAGAACGCGTCCAGATAGTAACTGTCGCTCATCAGATGGCGGAAGTTTTCCAGACCGACAAACTCGCTGGAGAGACCAAAGGGATCAATACGCTGCGTGGAACACAACAATGCCTGACCAGCGGGCCAGATAAAGAAAATCACCGTGATAGCCAGTTGGGGAAACACTAACGCATAAGGTAACCAGCTACGGCCAAAGACAGGGCGGGATGAGGTCATGCCACATACTCAATCAAAGAAGGGGAAAACAAAGCGACATCTGCCGCCCTCTGTCATTCCCGCACAGGCGGAAATGACAAGAAAGTGCCTGTAACCTTACTTAGTGGACTGCTCGAAGCGAAGTAACAACACGTTGCCGCGCTCAACCGCCGTATCCAACGCTTGCTGCGGCGTTTTCTTACCGGTCCAGACGCTTTCCAGCTCTTCATCCACGACGGTACGGATCTGCGGCATATTGCCTAAACGCAGCCCTTTGGTGAAAGCCAACGGCGGCTTGTTCAGCATCTGACGCGTCGCAATGTCAGCACCGGGGTTCTTCTCATAGAAACCCTGCTGCTTGGTCAACTCATACGCGGCGGTGGTGATCGGCAGATAGCCGGTCTTCTGGTGCCATTCGGCGGCCATTTCCGGCTGCGCCAGGAATTGCATAAACTGCGCAACGCCTTTGTAAGTGGTATCGTCTTTACCGCCCATCACCCACAGGCTGGCACCGCCGATAATGGCGTTCTGCGGCGCATTCGGCACCTCAGCGTCATACGGCATCATTCCTACGCCATAGTTGAATTTGGCGTGAGCGCGGATGTTAGCAAACGAACCGGAAGACGCGGTGGTAATGGCGCAATCGCCGTTGTAGAACTTCTCGGTCGACTCATCCTTGCGGCCGTAGTAAGTGAAGTCCCCTTTTTTGTTCATGTCTTGCAACAGTTGGATATGCTTGATTTGCGTCGGCTTGTTGAATTCCAGTACCGCATCCGTGCCGTCGAAGCCGTTATTTTTGCTGGCAATCGACAAAGCATGCCAGGCGCTGAAGTTTTCAATCTGGATCCAACCCTGCCAGCTGCTGGCGTAGCCGCACTTCATGCCTGCCGCGCGCAGCTTGGCAGTATACTCTGCAATTTGCTGCCAGGTTTTCGGTGGTTGTTCCAGGTCCAGCCCGGCTTTTTTGAAGGCATCTTTGTTATAGTAAAGCACCGGGGTTGAGCTGTTGAACGGTTGTGATAGCAGGTGTCCCGTTTTCGCGTCGGCGTAGTAACCGGAGACGGTCGGCACAAACACGCTCTCATCAAAGTCGATCACAGCATCTTTAAATACCTGATACACCGGTTTTATCGCCTTGCTCGCCATCATCGTGGCGGTACCCACTTCATACACCTGAAGGATGGCGGGAGCGTTACCGGTGCGGTAAGCAGCAATCCCTGCCGCTAGGCTCTGCTCATAGTTGCCTTTGTAAACCGGCACAATTTTGACATCGGGGTGCGATTGGTTAAAACGCGTTGCCAGTGAATCCACCGTTTTTCCCAGTTCGCCTTCCATCGAATGCCAGAAAGGGATCTCGGTCACCGCGTTGGCGTTAGCCTGATACGCCAACATCAGCGCCACCAGAACTGCCGCATAACGCAGCGTCCGTGTTTTAAGCGCGTTAAACATGCCTGTCTCCTGCCATAAAGGTGAGCACCTGTGCAAAGGGGGGGTGCGTTTCTTGGTCTAGGGGTAGCATGGCACGGAAGCATGACAGCAAGATAACCAAACGATGACAACCGCATGACACCCTGCCTGTCACGCTCGCGTAGCAGAATTACCGACAAGATTTGTGGCCCATATAGTGGTTCTGGATAAATGTTTACCAACGGGGTTCCGATACCAAAGACATCATCTGTTTTTTTACTCATTTACCGCGTGAAATCACACAGCAAACGAATAATAAAGTAAATAACCCATTGATGATGCAAGCATAAAGATAACTGTGCGTTCGCAACACCGTTCTCGTGAATGGACGCAATGAGCAATGCCAGGGTGACTCACCTCTTCTTATGTCGTGCAGAGGCGAACCAGCTTTACCGACAAACTCGAAAAAAATGGGGAACATATGCAGCGCATGCGCAACATCAAATTGGAAACATTACTCGGCAGTGGGTTCGCTGCCGTGATTATTATCGGTGTGCTGGTCGCGGGTTTTGGCAGCATGCATCTTGCCGGTTTGGGCCAAACCACCGACAGCCTCGCCAAACAGCATCTGAATAACCTGTTTGTATTACAGGAACTGAAAGACAACCTGAACGTCACCATTAAAGCCACGCTGCGTATGCTGCTGATGACGGACAAAAAAGAGCTGAGCGACAGCCAGGCATTGATTGAAAAAACCAGCGCACAAAACGGTAAGTTAGTGGAGAAACTGGAAGCTAATCTGCATGCGAAAGAAGTGCGCGCCATCTTGGGTGAACTTCAGCAAAATCGCTTCGCCTTTGCCAAACTGGGACGTGAAGCGATCGGCATGACGCTGACAGATCGTCAGGCAGAAGCAGCAGTACTGGTTAAAGGTCAGTTGGAACCGGTGCAAACTGCCATGTTTTGCAACCTCAATACCATGATCCAACTACAAAAATATCTCACTGCCCAGATAGCGACCAACGCCGTGGCTGAAGCAGAAGAGGATGGTAACAGCCTGCTGATGCTGGCAGCCCTCTCCGCCCTGTTAGCCGCCGTTATAGCCTAGTTCATCACCCGCCACATCAAAAAGTTGCTGGGCGGAGAACCGCTATACGCCATGCAGGTGGTGCAAGAAATTGCGCAGGGTAATCTGGCCGTTCCGGTAACGCTCGCCGACGCGGACAACAGCAGCCTGCTGGCCGCCATGAACCACATGCGTGACAGCCTGAGAAAACCGGTGATTCAGGTGCGGGAAAGCAGCGAATCTATCTCGATCGGTGCCAGTGAAATCGCCGCAGGCAGCACCGATCTCAGCCAGCGTACCGAAGAGCAGGCTGCCAGCCTGCAACAAACGGCGGCTTCGATGGAACAGATCAGCCAGACGTTGCAGCAAAACACTGATACGGTACGCTCCGCTACCGACTTCGCCAACACCGCTAGCAGCACCGCCGCCAAAGGCGGAGAAACGGTGGACAATATCGTGCACACCATGACCGAGATTCGCGACAGTTCCCATAAAATAAGCGACATTATCACCGTGATCGAAGGGATTGCCTTCCAGACCAACATTCTGGCCCTGAACGCGGCGGTAGAAGCGGCTCGTGCCGGGGAGCAAGGCCGTGGTTTCGCAGTGGTGGCAGGTGAGGTCCGTTCGTTGGCACAGCGCTCGGCGTCGGCGGCCAAAGAGATCAAAACGCTGATTCAGGATAGCGTTAGCCGCGTAGAAACGGGCTCGAAGCTGGTCACCGATGCCGGAGAAACCATCGATGAATTGGTGCGCCAGTCGCGTCATGTGGCAGATATGATTGATGAGATTGGTGTCACCACTCGGGGGCAGGGTTCTGGCATTCACCAGATCAATGATGCCATCACCCAACTGGATTAGGTCACACAGCAAAACGCGGCGCTGGTGGAGGAATCCAGCGGAGCGGCAGAGAGCCTGAACGATCAGGCGCGCCATCTGGTGGAGCTGATGAGCGCCTTTCAGGTAGAAGGTGGCGCATTCCAGTACCGCGCCTCAACACGTCCCACTGCGGCACCTATGGCCCTATGACATAAATAACCGCAGCACACACAATATCGGGTCGTGTATTCAATGAGTTGATGTAGCATCAAACGTAGTACTCGCGTTCGATGTAAGTACCGATGATCCTGTCGTGCATTTCGGATGATTTTGAATATACGAGCGTCTTGCGATTGAGCCGTTGCAATCGGTTACGCAGTGTCAGATGTGTACGCTCAATACGCCGTGTATACAGCTTGCTAACAATGTGTTTTACTTTTGGAAGTTCGTCGTTGTAAGCCCTGTAGCCATCCGTGTTTG
>NZ_JAHWCO010000720.1:0-3960 GCF_020054415.1 Candidatus Symbiopectobacterium sp.
AGCAGGACGGCTTTGATGCGATCACAAACACGCTTATCACGACTGGTGTCATGAAGGTGTTCGAGTTCGTCTTTTTGCTTGTCGGTAATAAATATCTTCATAGTGGGTGAGCATGATCTTCTTACCGCGTAAAATCAAGCACCTTCAATGATCACGGGTATAGAATAAAATACTCACGAGGCATGTGATACACTTCGTTAGCATATCGCGGTATGGCATGCTGAATAACCAATCATCACGGCTTGTTTTCGAACCACAATATTCATCAGGATGGACTATGTTGACGCTGCTGCATTTGCTCTCTTCCGTTGCACTACTGGTATGGGGTACCCATATCGTACGCACGGGTATTATGCGAGTTTATGGCGCAAACCTGCGCCGTATATTGAGTGCCAGCATCAAGAAAACCAGCATGGCGTTTCTTGCAGGGATCGGCGTAACAGCATTGGTGCAAAGCAGTAACGCCACCGCGCTGCTGGCCATCTCTTTTGTGTCGCAGCAATTGATTGCCCTTTCCCCTGCATTGGTGATTATGCTGGGGGCGGATGTCGGTACCGCGCTCATGGCGCGTATTCTGACATTCGACTTAGGCTGGCTTTCTCCCCTATTGTTGCTCTGCGGGATCGTGGCATTTCTGTCTAACCGCAAGACTCGCATCGGCCAGTTGGGCCGTGTGGGCATCGGCCTTGGATTGATCCTGCTGGCGCTGGAATTGATCGTCGCCGCCGCAGCCCCCATCACCCATTCCAGCGCAATACTGGTGATTTTCACCTCCATTTCGGATGACACGCTATTGGCGCTGCTACTTGGAGCAGTTTTTGCCATGGTCAGCTATTCCAGCCTTGCCGCCGTACTGCTGACGGCTACGCTGGCGGCAACCGCACTGCTTCCGCTGAAAATGGCACTGTGCATTGTGATTGGCGCCAACCTCGGCAGCGGTGTGCTGGCGATACTCGGAGGACGCGGACAAAGTGCCAGCGCGCGGCAATTGGTACTTGGCAGCATGTTGTTCAAGATTATCGGCTGCGTGTTGATTTTGCCTTGGCTGGCACCGCTAGCACAATGGATAGGCAGCACGGACATCGCTTTTGACGAAGCCGTTATCTATTTTCATGTCGTCTATAATCTGCTGCGCTGCCTGCTGATGCTGCCGCTGGTGACCAGCATGGCACGTCTGTGTCGTCGTTTGGTGCCCCATGAGGATATGAATAACGCCACCGCCGCACCGCGCTATCTCGACAACAGCGCACTGGATACCCCTTCGCTTGCCCTCGCCAATGCGGTACGCGAAACGCTGCGACTGGGCGACGTAGTAGCACAAATGCTGGAACGTTTTCGCCTGGTGTTATTGGGCGACAGAGAGCAAAAACGCGAGATCTGTCGCCTTGATGAAGAGGCAGACATGCTTCACAGTGCCATCAAGCTCTATCTTGCACAGATTCGTCAAGACGATTTGGGAGAGGAAGATTCGCGCCGTTGGGCGGAAGTGATCGATACGGCGTTGAACCTGAAACAAGCAGGCGGCATCCTCGAACATATTTCTTCATCGTTCACCAACAAGGCGCTGGATGCCCGTCTATCCTTATCCTCCGAAGGTATGGAAGAACTGCTGGCGCTGCATCAACGCCTTACCAGCTCCCTCTCGCTGGCGATGTCGGTGTTTCTCACCGGAGACATGACCAACGCCAAACGCCTGCGCCGAGCCAAGCACCGTTTGATTCTGCTGGGGAGACGCTACTCTCATGCGCATGTTGAACGTTTACACCAACAAAATCCGCAAAGTCTGGAAACCAGCTCACTGCATATGGGGTTGCTGGGGGATATTCGCCGTCTGAATTCACTGTTCTGTGCCGTGGCGTATCATGTGCTCGAACCGGACCCGGAAGATTCAGCAGAATAATCGTTGGTACAACGGCAGAAGGGCAGCAAAAACGCTGCCCTTCTGCACACTTATCATTCATCCTGCGATAAATGTTATACCTCTAACGTACTCAACACGACTGAGGACACGCGATTGCCAGTTCTTTATCCATGACGCATGGCGACGCACCGCCACCGCTACCGTTCCAGGTCGGTCCCATCGGCACCACGGGGATCGGCACGCTGACGGGACCGTGTTTAACCGCTTCCTGCACAACGGTTTGTACTGCACCACTCACAGCACCGCCGGCAGCGCCAGCGATACCGCCCACAGCGCCAAACCCGGCCGGATAAACAGACGATCCCTTACAACGGGAAAATACTCCATCTGAAAAACGGGATGGAAGCGCAAACCACGTTGTTTCTCTAACAGCGGAAAATATATCAGTGGATGCTGGCACCGTTTTACGATATGAAACACAGCGCCGCAGGGCCGGTGTATGAATAACCGCTGGCGCAAAAGCATTATCGACCAGCTGGATCTGGGGTTGCGCCGCCGGCTTCCGATGTTACACCAGACCGAATCAGCCGAATGCGGCCTAGCTTGTCTGGCGATGATTTGTAGCTACTACGGTAAAAATATCGATCTGAACGCCTTGCGCCAACAGTTTCGGCTCTCCACCCGTGGTACCACACTTGCCGGATTAAACGACTTCGCCACACAGTTGGGAATGACAACACGTGCGCTGTCGGTGGATCTGCACGAGCTTGAAGCGCTGAAAACCCCTTGTATCCTGCATTGGAACTTCAACCATTTTATCGTTCTGGTCAGCGCCAAGCATAACCGCTTTGTGGTACACGATCCGGCACAGGGGCGTCGCACCGTTGAGTTGGCTGAGATAGCGTGCTGTTTCACCGGTGTCGCGCTGGAAGTATGGCCGGGCAGTGAGTTCAAGGCTGAAGAAGTCACAAAGCGCCTCAGCGCCTGGCAATTGATCCGCAGCGTGCATGGGATCAAGGGAGCGCTGATCAAGATCTTTTGTCTTTCTCTGGTCATCGAAGCCATTACGCTCGTCGTTCCGGTTGGCACGCAACTGGTGATGGATCATGCCCTTCCCGCAGCCGATCGCGGGTTATTGAGCCTGACCTGTCTTGCGCTGGTTTTTTTTATTCTGCTACGGGCCGCCATCAGTATGGTTCGCGCTTGATCATCACTGGTGATGGGAACGCTGATCAACGTGCAATGGCAATCATGCCTCTTTATGCACCTGCTGCATTTGCCGCTGGATTATTTCGAAAAGCGTAAACTGGGAGACATCCACTCGCGCTTTGGCTATCTCGACACGCTGCGGGCCACCTTCACCGCCAGCGTGGTTGGTACCATCATGGATAGCATCATGGTGGCGGGGGGATTGATCATGATGTGGCTGTACGGCGGCCACCTGACACTGTTGGTGGTCTGCTTCACCCTTGTCTATATCCTGACCCGTTTTGCCACTTACAGCTACTATCGGCAGTTGTCTGAAGAAGCGCTGGTCAGGAGCGCACGTGCCAATTCCTATTTTATGGAGACGCTGTACGGCATTGCCACCATCAAGATGCAAGGCATGGGCGAACGGCGACACACGCATTGACTGAACCTGCAAGTCGATACCCTCAATACCGGCATCCGCATTACCCGACTGGATCTGCTCTTCGGCGGCGTAAACACCTTTATCGCCGCCTGTGCTCAAGTAGTGATCCTGTGGTTCGGTATCGATCTGGTTATCGATAATCAAATGACCCTTGGGATGTTTGTTGCGTTCTCGGCCTTTCGTAGCCAGTTTTCTGACCGCATCGCCTCGCTGGTCGCGTTTATTCTGCAACTGCGCATGATGGGCCTGCACAATGAGCGCATCAGCGACATCGCACTGAGTGAACGAGAGACTATCATGCCCACGATCGGGTCGTGTATTCAATATGGGCTTTGTTGAATAAATAGAACTTTTGGGTAATCATCGGAGCAGATCACCACAGTTGTTTCAAAATCAGGTCTCCATGGCAAAACAAAATTTTAAAATCACCAACTGGCCCTCTTATAACAAGGCCCTCAAGCAGCGC
>NZ_JAHWCO010000608.1:0-1550 GCF_020054415.1 Candidatus Symbiopectobacterium sp.
AGTTTAACCATCGACAGATAATTCCTCGCCGTTTTGTCATAACGTGTGGCAATACGGCGGTATTCTTTTAATCGGCCAAAACATCTTTCCACTACATTGCGATGACGGTAAGCGTCACTGGCGAACCGTGAGCGCCCGTCAGAAGCCATTTTTTCATTCGTTTTTCGGGGGATGACTGCCTTTATCCCCTTTCGTTTCAGCTCCTTGCGTAGTGCATGCCCTGAATAAGCCTTGTCAGCCAGCACCGCATAACCACGACGCTTCATGCTGCCATTATGGCGCTGAACACCAATACCGTCCAGAAGACGTAATGCGAACTGGCTTTCGTGAGCCTGTCCGGGGCTCAGCAGGATGTTTAACGGGAGACCACTTCCGTCTGTTGCCAGATGGATTTTGATGCCAAAACCACCGCGAGAGCGACCCGACCGTTATCTCCGGCGATATCGTGATGTTTTTTGAGCACCGGCAGCACATTTCAGCGCCCGGATATTACTGCCATCCAGCGCCGTAGCAGACCAGTCAACGAGACCATGCGCATCAAGAGCAGAAAGTAACCTATTGAAAATAATGTTAATCACATACGATTTTGACCAACGATTAAAGCGGTTATATACGGTTTTCCACGGACCATATCGCTCAGGTAAATCACGCCATGGAGCACCTGAGCACAGAATCCAGAACATACAATTGATGATTTTACGATGTTCTACCCATGGACGTCCGGCACGTGGTATTGCTGGTTCAGCAGGCAGTAAAGACTGGATGATCATCCATGCTTCATCGGGAAGGTCGTAGCGAGCCATAGTTTAATATACTGTGGAAACATACGGTTACTATAACTCAGGCAATTAAGGGACACAGCCCAGGACTGAGGATAGTGAGCAAATCATCTCTTTTTAAGACACATCATGCCGCCGCATGACCCCTTCTTGTACCGTTGAGGCCACCAGAATCCCGTCCCGGGTGTAGAACTGTCCACGAACGAAGCCACGGGCACCTGGAGCTGATGTACTTTCTACGGTGTAGAGCAGCCAGTCATCAAGGCGGAAAGGGGGGTGGAACCACATCGAGTGGTCAATGGTTGCGACTTGCATACCCTGCTCAAGGAATCCGACGCCGTGCGGTTGCAAGGCGGTGAGCAGGAAATTGCAGTCCGATGTGTAACCCAGTAGGTATTTATGAATGCGCTCGTCATCGGGCATGGTGCCATTGGCTCTGCACCATACGTGGCGCACGGTTTCATCCACGTGGCCTTTGAGTGGGTTATGAAATTTTACCGGACGCATTTCGATGGCGCGCTGTTGCAGAAATTTGTCACGAAATTGTTCAGGCAGTATATGTACCATGCTCTGCGCAATCTCTTGTTCTGAAGGCAAGGATTCGGGCCCAAGAACTTCAGGCATGGTATTTTGGGCTTTGTTGAATAAATAGAACTTTTGGGTAATCATCGGAGCAGATCACCACAGTTGTTTCAAAATCAGGTCTCCATGGCAAAACAAAATTTTAAAATCACCAACTGGCCCTCTTATAACAAGGCCCTCAAGCAGCGC
>NZ_JAHWCO010000106.1:0-2041 GCF_020054415.1 Candidatus Symbiopectobacterium sp.
AGGTGGGTGAAGCCATGGCCATGGTCAAAGCGCTTAACCGGATCACGCTATTAGGAATGCCGAACAGTATTCGCATCACGTAACAATCGACCCGTATGGGGCGCAGTCGTTACAAGTTCTGATTTATTCAACAAAGCCACTCTAGGTGTGCTGTTTTCTTACGCGAGCTAACTGAATGATTTTACGTTGCTAAGATCAGCAGTTTCACCGGGGATGCAGCATAAAATATGTTTATTCAACAAAGCCCAAAGCCCCTGCAGGATGCAAAAAACACCATGCCCTGACCGCTGAAGGTCAGGGGATTTTGACGGATTGTTTACGTACCGCAATTATTGCAACTAGACTGTAAGAATACATTATCTAATAAATAGCCATATAACTCAGCTCGGCCTCTTTGGTTAAACAACATTTGTTCGGTATTGTTTAGTTCTGAAAATGATTTTACAAAATTAGCCAAAGACTCATACGGTTTTTTGTTTGAGTTATTTGATATGGATTTCATGGCGTTAGAAACAAACAAACCACAGGCATTAGGTGCATTTTCTTGGAGTGATTCTTGCACTACTAAAACTTCATTGGCTTTAAGAAATTCCGTAATTTTCTGTATGAACGTCATTTCTTTGTCATCCAAATAATTTGCACTATCAAACAATATAGCTGATTTATCTCCCGAGTCAGTTTTAGACAACCCAAACAGAACCCAATGATTTCTAAATAATAGAGGGATAAAATCTCCTGACGAAGATGTTTGTTTCCCTTTATGGTCAATATTTGATAATGTGGTTAACAAGTTTTTTGGTATGGATTCATCATCAGTAGCAATAGCTGGGATGCCTACTGCATCATAGAATCTAAAACCATTTTCTTTATTATTTAATAAGTTAGACATAGAGTCTAGCTCTGCTGATGTGATTAATCGGTTTGTGTCAAAAAATGATGAGCTGACCTTATCCCCATTATCAACACCAGCACAAAAGTTTATATTTTTATTTATTTCTTCTAAAATTTCTTCTCTCTTTTGTGATCTTTCTTGAGTTTCAAAACCAGCCATAATTAATATTTTATCAGGTATAGACCATGCCTCTTCTGGTGTTTTGTTTTTATTTCTTCCTTGCACGATCTCGCATAACTTTAAACTGTCTTTTCCTAATTGTTCCTTTACGTCAGGGTGGCCTGCTTCCTTTCCTGTATACAAATCAAAAAGAAAAGATTCAGCCTCTAATCCAGCAGTGCTGTTCTCACACGCTAATGTAAATAAAGATTCAATACCAAAATCATCGTTATTTCGAGCGGCGCTTTTTAAAGTTTCAAGTGAAGGAAAGTTGTATCCATATTCCATTTTTCTGTTTTCTTTTACAGGAACAGAATACGTATTTAATGAAGGCGTACGAGAAACAGGAAGTGCAGTCATTTTTAATCCTTATTATTTTAACCAAAATAAAGTTAACTTTTCAAGTTGTCTAGCTCAGCATCATTTAGCCCAGTGCCCAGTGGAAAGCTTAACGAGGTCGTGTATTCAACATGTTGATTGCAGTGTACCATATCCGGTTTTGGATGTGGAATACAGTGGCTAAAGTTGATGTAATATGCCCGTTTTGTGAACAGACATCTCCTGTGAAAAAACACGGTTATGGCAAAAGTGGCCATCAGCGTTACCGTTGTCAGTCATGCAAACGCACCTTCCAGCTCGACTATGCCTATCGAGCCTGCCAACAGGGAATGACAGACCAAGTCATTGACTTGGCAATGAATAATGCGGGTATTCGTGACACTGCGCGGGCACTACATATTAGGCTGTGTCCCTTAATTGCGTAACTTATTGTAAAAGAGGCGGATGCAGCCCAGTTTAACCATCGACAGATAATTCCTCGCCGTTTTGTCGGCTTTGTTGAATAAATCAGAACTTGTAACGACTGCGCCCCATACGGGTCGATTGTTACGTGATGCGATTACTGTTCGGCATTCCTAATAGCGTGATCCGGTTAAGCGCTTTGACCATGGACAGGGCTTCACCCACCTGAGCATCGTAGTCTCTCAGACT
>NZ_JAHWCO010000199.1:0-2000 GCF_020054415.1 Candidatus Symbiopectobacterium sp.
AGGTGGGTGAAGCCATGGCCATGGTCAAAGCGCTTAACCGGATCACGCTATTAGGAATGCCGAACAGTATTCGCATCACGTAACAATCGACCCGTATGGGGCGCAGTCGTTACAAGTTCTGATTTATTCAACAAAGCCACGGTGAACGTGCAGCATCTGGAAAGCCTCAATGATGTGGTTAGCGGCGTCACGGGGATTCGGGTGCAGGAAACCGTCCCCGATCCTTTTTTTGACTCGGCTACTGAAATGGTGCTGGTGGATTTGCCGCCGGACGACCTGCGGCAACGATTGAAAGAAGGCAAGGTGTATGTGGGCGATCGTGCAGAGCGCGCCATCGAGAACTTTTTTCGTAAGGGTAATCTGTTTGCGCTGCGGGAGCGGGAGCTGGCGCTGCGCCGCACGGCGGATCGCGTTGACGATCAGATGCTCGCCTGGCGTGATGCCAGCGGGCGAGAGGAACGTGTCTGGCACACCCGCGATGCGATCCTGCTGTGCATTGGCGCTAACACCGGCAGTGAAAAGCTGGTGCGCATTGCCGCCCAGCTGGCTGCCAAACTCGGTAGCGAATGGCATGCAGTAACGGTGGAGACGCCTACGCTGCATCGACAGGGCGAAGCGCGTCGGCGTGGAATTCTGCGCACCTTGCAGCTGGCACAGAAGCTGGGTGCTGTTACCGCCACCTTATCTGAGCCCGATGAAGCGAAAGCGGTACTGCGCTACGCACGTGAGCATAACCTCGGCAAAATCATTGTGGGAAGGCCGCCGCAGCGCCGTTGGGCGTTGCCGAATCGTTTTGCGCGGCGGCTAAGCCGCCTTGGGCCGGATCTCGACTTGATGATTGTAGCTTTGGATGATGTGCCTGACGTGCAGGCGGCACCGCGCATAGACACACTCCTCAGCCCGGATAAGTTGCGCCAGAAAGCGTGCGGCTGTCTGGCTGCAACCGCGCTATGCGCGTTGATTACGCTGGTGAGCAAATGGATTTTTCCCGACTTTTCGCCGATCAATCTGGTGATGGTCTATTTATTGGGCGTGGTGCTGATTGCCATTGGTTTTGGCCGTTTGCCCTCGGTGGTGGCGGCAATACTCAATATCGTGGCGTTCGATCTGTTTTTTGTCGCGCCGGAAGGCACCTTTGCCGTCAGCGATGCGCAGTATCTGGTGACTTTTGCGGTGATGCTGACCGTGGGAGCGATCACCGGCAACCTGACGGCGGGGGTGCGTTATCAAGTGCGGGTTGCCCGACATCGGGAGCAGCGCGCGCGTTACCTGTACGAAATGGCCGACGGGTTGAGCAGGGTGCGAGCGCCGAACGATATTGCGCCGATTTTCCAGCGGGTGATGAGCAGCACACTGTTTGCCCGCTGTGAAATCTGGCTGCCAGACGCGCAGGGAAAACCGATCGCGCCAGCCGAGCGTTTGCTGCATACCATTCCCGATCCCGCTATCGTCAAATGGAACTTTGAGAAAGGGCATGTGGCGGGCGCAGGAACGGATACGCTGCCCGGCGTACCTTATAAAGTGCTGCCGTTAATCTCTTCCGAGGATACGTTAGGGTTGCTGATTATTGAGCCAAGCAACCTGCATCACCTACTGATACCCAAACAGCAGCGGCTGCTGGAGACGTTTGTAATGCTGATTTCCGGTGCGTTGCTGCGTCTGGCTCTGACGCGGCGCGAGCAACACTCACGTCTGGTGGCGGAGCGGGAAGAGCTGCGTAATTCCTTGCTGGCTGCGCTGTCTCACGATCTGCGCACACCGCTGACGGTGCTGTTTGGTCAGGCGGAGATCCTGCTGCTCGATCTTTCCACGGAAGGATCGCCGTACGCGCCGCAAGCGGGTGCACTTCGCCTGCAAACGGGCTTTGTTGAATAAATAGATTTTATGCTGGCAGTCCAGTGAAACGACGGATCCTCGCAACGCAAAATCATGCAGTTAGGCCTCATGAGAAAACTGTACACCTGAGGGGACAAGCATTTTCTACCAAAACTGGCTTGGCA
>NZ_JAHWCO010000108.1:0-5312 GCF_020054415.1 Candidatus Symbiopectobacterium sp.
AGGTGGGTGAAGCCATGGCCATGGTCAAAGCGCTTAACCGGATCACGCTATTAGGAATGCCGAACAGTATTCGCATCACGTAACAATCGACCCGTATGGGGCGCAGTCGTTACAAGTTCTGATTTATTCAACAAAGCCACCTGAGGGGACAAGCATTTTCTACCAAAACTGGCTTGGCAAAACAGCATGACTCACTATTATTCAACAAAGCCAGCCTAATACTGTAGCGACTCCCTTGCTACTGCACTGGCGCATTGCCCCGGTCGACGGAAAGCACTACCTCTATGTACTTAATGAAGGCCAAACGCATGCCCGCCTGAATAATGTGTTTTGGTCCACCTCGCCGCAAGGAAAAGGGCCGCGTACCATCATCAGTGAGGGATTTTTAGGGTATGTTCTGCCGGGCCAGTAAATGCGCTGGCCGCTTCCGGCATCAGCGGCGACCACCGGCGCAAATACCATTCTGTATACCCATTTAACGGATGCTCCTGACCCTGTCGTTATCACTCGCGGCTAAGCCTGATGTCAGGAAGGTTAAAGCATTTAGCACAGCATGTTAGCAAAAGCATATTTCTGTTTGCTGGGGGCGTTATGCTGTGCGCATCAACCGTGTTTGCCGCCGAGGAATTCGGCAGCTTACCGCCCCCGCCTACGGCTCCCCACGCTCAGCAACAAGCCCTTTATTACCTGACGCTGGCGGTAAACGGGTACAGCGATAATCTGGTCGTCCCCGTTAGTGTCAATGGTGATCGCTACGTTGCGGACGCCAGCGAGCTCGCCCGCAGGCACATAAAACTGCCCGCCAGTGCCACAGGACAGATAGAGATCAACACGCTGCCCGATGTGACGGTGTTCTATGACAGCCAGGTACAGCAGCTCCAACTGACAATACCGACAGAGTGGCTACCACAGCAGCAGCTCAACGCGGGTGATGGCAGCGGCACACCGCGCCTGTCTGTACGCAGCAGCACCGGCCTGCTGTTTAATTACAACCTGTTTTATACTTCGCCGCCACAGCAGGGCGACACGATGAACGCGCTGATGAAGCAGCGCCTTTTCAGCAACTACGGCACCTTGTCCAACTCGGGGCTGTGGGTGATAAAAAGCCCCTACACCGACGATGGCAGCCACTATCGTCGCTACGATACCTATTGGCGCTACAGCGACAGTGAGCGGATGGTCAGCTACCAGTTTGGCGATCTCATCAGCAACTCGCTGACCTGGAGCCAATCAGCACGTATGGAGGGTCTGCGCATGGGACGTAATTTCAATCTGCGACCGGATATCGTCACCTATCCCATGTTGCAATATGCGGGCTCTGCTGCGGTACCCAGCACGCTGGATCTGTTTATCAACGGCTTTAAAACCAGCAGTATGGCGCTCAACTCCGGCCCGTTCACCCTGACGAATACGCCCTATCTCAACGGTGCAGGTGAGGCGACAATCATTACCAACGATGCACAAGGGCGACAGATTGCTACCAGTATGCCGTTTTATGTATACAACACACTACTGCGTCAGGGACTTAGCGATTTCGACCTCTCCATTGGCGTACTGCGCCAAACCTACGGGCTGGTGCAGGATCGCTATGCATCAGATCCTGCATTCAGCGGCTTCTATAGCTATGGCCTCACACAGAACCTGACGCTCTCCGGACATGCTGAAACAGTGCGTGACCTCTCCCAGCTCGGCGCTGGTGCAGACATGGCCGTGGGGCGCAGGGGTACGCTCAGCACGGCCTACAGTCACAGTGAACGGGACGGACGCGGACAACAATACGTCTTTGGCTACTCCTACTATGGCAATACCGTAGGGTTTAACGTTCAGCATCAGCGCCGCACGTTGCGCTATCAGGATCTCAGCACTTACGCTACACCGGGGAACATGAGCAAGGAGAGCCTGCAAGCCACCCTGAGCAGCATGCTATTTGGCCAGGCAAACGGCACCGTCGTGATGTGCTATTTCGCTATTACCCCATTTAACGATCCGCGCACTGAGTTAGTGAATCTTTCCTATACGCGGCAACTCTGGGGCAACAGTACGCTCTATCTGGCGGCCAATAAAACGCTGGGCGATCGCGGTTACAGCGCACAGATTCAGGTGATTATCCCCTTTGGTAGCAGCGATACGTTCAATACCAGCATGCAACGTAACAACTAGGGAGAGAACCTCACGACACTGGGTGTGACGCGCACCCTTCCCCTCGATGGTGGTTTTGGCTGGAACCTAGCCTACAGTGCAGGCAATGATCCTTATCATCAAGGGACGCTCAGTTGGCGCGGTCCGTATAACCAGATACAGGGGGGGATCTATGGTAACGAGGGAAGCCAAACGCACTGGGGAGAAATGAGCGGCTCGGTAATATATCTGGATGGTAGCCTATTCCCCAGCAACCGTATCAATGACGCCTTTATCGTGTTCGATACGCAAGGCTATGCCGACGTGCCAGTGCGCTACGAAAATTAGTTAGTTGGCTATACCAACCAGCAAGGACGGTTGCTGATCCCATGGGTAACCTCACACTACCCGGCGAAGGTGGAAATCGATCCGCTCGCTTTACCCCCTGACGTAGACATCTCGGGCGTTGAAACCCGGTTAGCCGTGAAGGAAGGCAGCGGCACGTTGGCCTCGTTTGCCATTAAAAAGGTGCGTTCAGCCAATATCGCGCTACGAAACAGCAGTGGTGAAGCGCTGCGCGTCGGCACCTGGATTACCGATGAAACCAGCGGCAACACCACCATCAGTGGCTATGACGGTTTGGTCTACTTTGCCTATTTAGGTATTCACAACCGCCTGTCGTTTACTCAGGAAGATGGGTGCCGTTGTCACGTACAATTTTCACTGCCAGAGCAGCAATCCATGCCGGCACGGGTTGGCCCGCTGACATGCCAATCCGATAACCAAGGATAAAAGATGCGTATACTTTTCCTGTTTTTCTCACTTGTGCTGCTCGGTTTCAGTTATGCGCCAATAACATGGGCGCAGTGTCGTGTGCCCAGCACCTCATCTTCACTGGGCAGTGCCAGCTCGATCGCGCTTAACGGTTCATCGCAGACCTCTCAAGCAAGTACCGGTTTTAACTGCGACGCGCCCACGCTGTCACTGGCAGGCACCAACCGCGTCATTGCGACGTTCTGCCCTATACGCTTTGCGTCGACCAAAGCTGTAGCAACATACTCGCCGTTACTGGCTCATATACCTGGAGTAGTCAGACGCTCTTGGGGCTATTAGGGTTGTTTACCGGTCCAAACAACACCTTGCCGCTGTGGATAACAACAAGCACCGGTGCCGTGCTTTCTGCCGGCACTTATACCGATGTCATCGCCCTTAACTGGGACTATCGCGTTTGCGATATTGGTGCATTCGATCTTTGCCTGTACTATTCCGGCACACCGACTTCCAACATCACGCTAACGCTGACCGTCACCAACGATTGTCAGATTAGCAATACCAACAATATCGAGTTTGGCAGCGCAGCCTTTCCCTCCGCATTCACGGCTATCAACAGCAGTTTGGGCGTGCGTTACACTAAAGATGGTGCTTACAGCGTAACGTTAACCAGCACGCACCCTGACGATGCCAATTGGCGTCGGATGACCGCCAGCGTTTCCGGTACCAATTACTATCTGCAATATCAACTTGATAGAGCCGACAACAGCGCATGGACCGAAAGCAACAGCTACGCGTACACCGGCTCTGGGGCGACACAAACCATCCCTTTTACTGCACGCATCAACGCAAGCCAGGCCAATAAACCGGCCGGAAGCTACAAAGATACAGTGAGCGTGGCGGTGACCATCAATTGATGCCCTTCCGGCTGATGTCGGAAGGGGGAAAGATTAAGGATGAAAACGCGCCGCATTTTCCTGCATGTTCAACAGGCGCTGACACGGTGCAAAACGGGGTCCATACTGATGCTCGAACGTTTCCAACGTTTTGACCACTGCATCAATACCCAAATGATCCATGTAGTGGAACGGCCCTCCCAAGAACGGTGGAAAGCCAATGCCAAATACAGCACCGATATCACCGTCACGTGCGCATTGGATAACGCCTTCATCCAGACAGCGCGCCGCCTCGTTTAGCATCATCATCACACAGCGTTGCGCCATCAACGCAGGATAAAGATGAGCTTTTGGCGTTACGCACAGCAAGGGGTAGATAGCGCTGTCCACCTCGCGCGGTGTGCGCCAAAAACGGCGCTGTACGCCATAACGGTAAAAGCCCTTGACGCTCTTACGCCCTTTACGACCATCCTGCAAAATGGCCTCGAAAGTGGCTGGTGCCTGAAACCGCTCACCCCAAGCGGTCACCAGTATTGGCACTATCTTGGTCGCCACATCAATGCCAACTTCATCGAGCAGGGTTAACGGGCCAACAGGGAAGCCAAAGCGCACCAGCGCAGCATCCACTGTTTCTACCGGCTCGCCCTCCAACAGACAATAGGCAGCCTCGTTGATATAGGGAGCCAGATACGATTAACATAAAATCCGGCTTTATCGGCCACCACAATGGCGGTTTTCCCCTGCTGGCGGGCAAATGCTACCGTGGTGGCGATGGTTTCAGGGCTGGTCCCTGAATGGGGAATGACTTCCACCAACGGCATTTTGTCTACCGGGCTGAAATAGTGTAGACCGATGACCTGCTCAGGGCGCTGCGCCCGTTCGGCGATCTGATGTATGGGCAAGGAAGAAGTGTTGGATGCGAACAGGGTTTCCTGGTGCGCGTACTGTTCAATATCTGCCACCATGCTCTGCTTGAGCGCCAGATCCTCAAACACCGCATCGACAACGATATCGGCATATTCAAAACCGTGATAATCGGTGCTGCCCGAGACAAACGTCATCATGCGCTGGCGTTCCGCCGGTTTCATACGTTTGCGCTGCACGCGTTTACTCAGCAATTCCCAACTGTAACGCAGCGTGTGGTTGATACCTTCTTCGTTAATATCCTTGATGCGCACCGGAAGCTGCGCGCGCTGGGCAGTGACACAGGCGATGCCGCCGCCCATCAATCCACCACCGAGCACACCGACACGGTGTATTTCACGCGGTTCAGCAGACGCTCCCGCCTGCTTTTTCAACGCATTGGTGGCAAAAAACAGGCTACGCAACGCCGCTGAGGCTGGCGTCATCACCAGTTTGCCAAACGCGAGCGCTTCCTGTTTGTATCGGCTTTGTTGAATAAATAGATTTTATGCTGGCAGCCCAGTGAAACGACAGATCCTCGCAACGTAAAATCATGCAGTTAGGCCTCATGAGAAAAGTGTACACCTGAGATGACAAGCATTTTCAACCAAAACTGGCATGGAA
>NZ_JAHWCO010000226.1:0-5804 GCF_020054415.1 Candidatus Symbiopectobacterium sp.
CTGACACTGCGTAACCGATTGCAACGGCTCAATCGCAAGACGCTCGGATATTCAAAATCATCCGAAATGCACGATAGGATCATCGGTACTTACATCTAACGCGAGTACTACGTTTGATGCTACATCAACCCATTGAATACACGACCCACAAAACGGGCATCTTACATAAACTTTAGCCACTGTATTCCACATCCAAAACCGAATATGGTACACTGCAATCAACATGTTGAATACACGACCCCGATTTTTACTTATGGAGAGGTTATATATATTTGCAAATTAAAACAATTGCGGCGCTAAAGCCTATTATAGTTTTAGTGAAAATTACCGTGTTAGAGAAAACCGACAGACGTAAATTCATTCGCCCACAGGGGCAATTTCATTTAGACGCCATTCTCGGGTATGACAATGAAAAGAAAACGCTCATTGGTGAGTAAACCGACATTATTTATATCACTGTGCTTATTTATGATCTGGCTGGTTTCTGTTTTTGCTGCAACCTACGCCTCGCTTAACCAGAAAAAACATTATTTAATTGAAAATCTAACGCACTTTTCTATCCTGCGTGCAACGTTAACCAATCACCGTTTTGAAGGTGCAGAACGGGATGCGCAGATATTAGCACACCGCTACCACCTTTACCACAGCGAAGCCGCAGACAAGGCAGTGGTCGACAAAAGTGAAAGCTGTTACCTGCCCATTGATACCAGCGCATGTATCCCCAAAACGGTTAAAGAGAAGGATCGCAGCTTTATCCAGGTTTACGGCACCGCCGGGCAAACCTATTATCTCGACAGTTTTGTGCTGGATAGCCGCTATGGCATCTCGCTGCTGCCCCCTCGCGAGCACCCCGCCGACTATTTTTCACGTCGACGCACCGAGTTAACGGAATTGCTTGGCAGCTCCCTCAACCACAATATGCACTGGGGCGAACCCAAGTACACAGAGGGCGTAGGCTGGAGCATCTCCGTTGCGGCCACCAGTTCACAAGGTATGCTCGCCGGGCTTTCGGTCAAATTAAGCGATGTGCTCTCTTACGGCCAGTTGTTCTCCGGCAGTGATATCAGCCTCTGGCTGGATAAGCAAAATCACATACTGCCTTTTTCCCTGCTCGACGAAAAGCAAAGTAAAGCACTACAGGCGCGGTTCAACGATGTCACGCTGCATGATGGCTGGCAGGAAATTCCCGGCTATCTGGTGCTGCGCACCCAGTTGAAAGGGCCCGGCTGGCAACAAGTTATCCTGTATCCAACGCGGGATATCATCCACCGAGCGCTGTCTATCGTCATCAGCCAACTGCCTTTCGCATTAGCGACGTTAGTCCTCATTGCACTGATGTTGTTGGGGCTGCTCCACCGTCATCTGGCCCGCCCGTTGCAGGACTTTGTCGATATCATCAATAAAACGAAACGGGCACCACTGTCGCTGCGTTTGCCGGAAAACCGTCATGATGAACTCGGCAGCATTGCTCAGGCTTACAACCGGCTGTTGAACGATCTGCGCGCGCAACATGACAACCATGACAACCTAGAAAATACCGTGGTTGAACGCACACGCGAGTTGATTATCGCCAAGCAGCAGGCGGAACAGGCCAACAAACGTAAAAGCAGCCATCTGACCACCATCAGCCATGAACTGCGCACGCCGCTCAGCGGCTCACTGGGTGCGCTGGAATTGCTCCAACTCACCCCGCTATGCGCCAAGCAAAGTCATCTGGCGGAAACGGCCCGGCTTTGTACCCTATCATTGCTGGATATCATCAACAACCTGCTGGATTTCTCGCGTATAGAGTCAGGGCAAATCTCGCTGCACGTCGAGCAGACAGCGCTGCTCCCGCTGCTTGATCGCGCGATGTACACCATTCAGGGGCCTGGAAAAAGCAAAGGATTGATGCTGCGCACCATCGTCAGCGGTGATGTGCCCTTGCTTATCGATATGGATGCGACTCGCGTGCGGCAAATTCTGGTGAATTTGTTGGGGAATGCGGTCAAATTTACGGATAACGGGGGGATAACGCTCAGCGTCACGCGCGACGATAACACGCTGATATTTGCCGTCTGTGACAGCGGCAAAGGCATTGCCTCTGCCGACCGCGATGCGGTATTCACCCCTTTCTTTCAGAGCCAGGGAAACATTCAGGGGACTGGGCTTGGGCTGACGATTGCCTCGAATCTGGCTCGAATGATGGGGGGCTGGCTGGATCTCAACAGTTCGGTAGGGCTCGGTACCTGCATCTCTTTTATGATGCCACTCGGTAAACACGTCACGCCCACGCCATTAAGCGGCAATATCACCGCGCCATTGGCACTGCACCGGCAACTGAGCGAATGGGGACTGACATGCGATTCCGCAACGCATGACAATGCCCTGTGTGCTGATGAACTTGGCTTTCTGCCGGGCAAACTCTATACGCTAGCCGCTCAGATAACGTCAGGCATCACCGACACCGATAAAGCGGTGATTCCGGTTCAACCCTGGCGACTACATATCCTGCTCGTTGATGATGCGACGATAAACCGCGACATCATTGGTGCCATGCTGACGCTGCTCGGGCAAAACGTCACTACCGCCTGTAACGGCCGGGAAGCGCTGGCGTGTGGGCGACAACAACGTTTTGATCTGGTGTTGATGGATGTCTGTATGCCGGAGATGGATGGACTGACCTGCACCCGACAGTGGCGTCAGGACAGCAATAATCAGGATCCTGAATGCGCCATTATGGCCTTGTCGGCCAACACTGCATCGGAAGAAATTGTCCGTTGCAAGCAAGCCGGTATGCACCATTACCTGACCAAGCCCGTCACGCTGGCGCATTTGGCCGATGGCATCAGCATCGCTGCAGAATATCAACTTCAGCGAGAAATCGATCTGCAAGAGCAAGATAACCTGACAGACAAGGCCATCATCGACATCACCCACCCCACGATGCGACGAAAAATCCGTCGTGCACTTCGTGAATTGCTGTCAGACATTGAACAAAATTCAAGCGATCAGAAAAAAACTATCACGCTGTTGCATACCCTAAAAGGATGCATCGGGCAGGCTGGTCTCGGTCCATTGCTGTGCGATGTGATCGATATGGAGAACCGTGTTAAACGTGGACTGCCATTATCCAACGCGGAAATTGCAGAACTACGTCTTACGCTGGATGTCGCTTTACGTTTGAAATGTTCACCGTAAAGGACAACGTTTTGTTGAGAGGAATGGAATATGAACGATCATAAAATTTTGCTGGTGGACGATCATGAGTTGATCATAAACGGCATTATCAATTTGCTGGTGCCCTATCCGCGCTTCCGTATCATTGCGCACACTGAAAATGGCCTTGAGGTCTATAACGCCTGCCGCCTGCACGAACCAGATATTGTGATCCTCGATCTGGGATTGCCGGGTATCAATGGGCTGGATCTTATCCCACAGCTCTGTTCGCGCTGGCCTAAAATGGCGATCCTCGCTTACACCGCACATAACGAGGAGTTTATGGCAATACGCACTCTGTCAGCTGGCGCAATGGGGTACGTATTAAAAAACAGTAGCCAAAAGACATTATTGGCTGCAATACAGACCATGGCCGTCCGAAAAAGGTATATCGACCCGGCTCTAAACCGAGATGCCATCAACTCAGCCCTGAACACGGAAGGGGGCAGTCCGGAGTTGCTGACACCGCGTGAACGGCAAATACTGAGACTTATTGCCAACAGCTACACCAACCGCCTTATCAGTGAACAACTGTGCATCAGCGTTAAAACGGTCGAAACCCATCGACTGAACATTATGAAAAAGCTCAATGTACATAAAGTGACAGAGTTGCTTAATTGCTCGAGGCGCTTAGGGCTAACTGATTGAGTTTTTTATACCAGGCCACACTTTATAGCGCCTGTTAACAGGCGCTGATAGCCAGATGTTCTACGCGATGAATAGCCTCGCGTAGCGTCTCGCGGGTAACGACATTGGGCATATTGCACATATCCGGTGCCGTCACGGCCGCATTCAATATGGCCGCCTGTTCCTCAGAAGTCAGGGTTGGTGCAATCGCTGCCAGTGATGTTGGAATGGCACAATCCTTCGCCAACGCAATGGCTTCAAGCAATTCATCATCGCTACGCCCTTCCTGCGCCAGTAAACAGAGATTACCAAACCCCACCAGCAGGCCATGCCCGTGTGTGCGTCTTATCGCACACGGTAAAGCCCTCGTAGAGCGCATGGGCACCATTGCTCATCAACGAGGTCAACCCTGCAAACAAGAAGATAGCATCAAGCACCTGATCCAACGCCGGTGTTGCCTGCCGTTGCCGGACTGCTTCACAGGCGGCGGCACCAAATCGGGCAATTTGTTGATAGCAGAGCTGGCTGTTTGCCATGGAGGACGCACCAAAACCGGTGACATCCTTATTACCGCTAATAGCTCGCAGTTCATACCATTTTGCCAGCGTATCGCCCAGCCCCGCCGCCAGCCAGCGCAGCGGTGCTTTAGCCAGAATATCGGAATCAATAATCACCGCAGCAGGAGCGACTGGCAGATGATACAGATCGCGAAAATGGCCATCGTCATGATAGCGAATCGTCAGCGGCGTCACCGCGGCACAGGTTGCCGCGATGGTCGGCAGGGTGATAACCGGACGGGAGGTTTCCAATCCTACGGCTTTGCCTGTATACAGTGCTTTCCCACCACACACAGCGATAATCACATCTGCAGCGTGGGTGCGTACGTCTTGCGCCAGACGTAAAATCTGTGTTTCGCTGCACTAACCGCCGTACCAGATATCGGAACACTTGATCACACCGGCTCCTGCCAGTTGTGCATCAATCAGGGATGACGCCGCCCAGCGCATTCTTACCCCCCAAAACCAAAGCACGCTTACCCAACGCTGAAGCGATGGTGCACAACTGGTTAATCGCGCCTGCGCCGCGCACCACGCGCGCAGGAAAATAGACCTGTTGCATGTATTCTCCGTAAGTATTCAGTCAATTGGCCGAAATGGGGCTACTGCGCACACTGGCGCAACGCCGCAATACACTGTTGGTTGGCGGCCTCAGACCCCACAGAGATCCGCAGCCATTGGGTGTATCCGGCTTCCAGGCAGGGCTTCACAATCACCCCAAAATGCAATAAACGCTCAGCCAACGCAGCGCTATCCTGCGCAACATTCACAAACAGGAAATTGGCCTGCGACGGAGCCACAAACCATCCCAAGGCGTGCAGTTGATCTCTGAGCCAGGCCCGTTGCTGCGAGACATGGGTGACACTGCGTGCCACGTGCGCCACATCCAACAGCGCCGCCTGTGCCGCAGCCTGCGCCATACGGTTGATATTGAACGGTGTACGTACGCGATCGAGCAATTTCACCATCTCGGCATGACACGCTAAACCATACCCCACACGCAACCCAGCCAGACCGTATGCCTTGGAAAAGGTGCGCAACACAATCCACGGTCGCGCCTGCTGACGTAATACGGAGAGGCTATCGGGATAATCGGGGTGAGCGGCGCAGTACTCATAATAATCTTCGTCGATCACCAACACGCAGTCCGGCGGCGTCATGGCAATCAGTCGTTCGAATCCCTCACGCACCAACATGCTACCCACGGGGTTGGAGGGGTTACTGAACACCACCATTTTGGCCGGTTGTGCCAGCGCCTGCGCCCAAGCATCCAGGTCATACTCCGGTCGTGTATTCAATATGTTGATTGCAGTGTGAAATGTCCGGTTTTGGATGTGGAATACAGTGGCTAAAGTTGATGTAAGATGCCCGTTTTGTGAACAGACATCTCCTGTGAAAAAACACGGTTATGGCAAAAGTGGC
>NZ_JAHWCO010000208.1:0-3853 GCF_020054415.1 Candidatus Symbiopectobacterium sp.
AGGTGGGTGAAGCCATGGCCATGGTCAAAGCGCTTAACCGGATCACGCTATTAGGAATGCCGAACAGTATTCGCATCACGTAACAATCGACCCGTATGGGGCGCAGTCGTCACAAGTTCTGATTTATTCAACAAAGCCGCGTTTACACAAAAAATATTGCGTATCGGGAAGCACCAGTAAACCGTCTGCCGTTCCCAAGACCCTCAGTTCCGGGTTCATCATCTCAACGGTGCGCACCGTTACGCCCAAGCCAGCCTTTACCGCAGCACGCACGGCTGGGAGCGTAGACTCGACATAGGCAATACGCCAGGGAATCCCTGCTTCATTGAGCAAGGTGATCGCCAATGCCCGGAAATTGCTGGGCTCATCCAGCAGCACCAGCGATACGGGTTCGTCCTGACGAAAGCGATAATCCGCCGCGCAATACCACATGGTCGGCGAGGTGCGCAGCAAAATTTGCTCAGCGCTATCGCTCGACATAGTGGTGATGGCCAAATCAATCGCTTTTTTTTCCAGCATACTGTGCAGTTCTGGACTAGTCTTTACGCTAACGTCAATGGTCAGTTTGGGAAACATCGTGGTCACGCGATGCAAAAGCGTAGGCAAAATGTTATCTGCCGTATCCTCACACGCGCCGATCGCCAGTGTGCCGAGCATGTCGCTGTACATCAGCGAGGTGCAGGCTTCATCGTTAAATTGCAGGATCTTGCGGGCATAACCCAGAAACTGCACACCGTGTTCTGTTAGCAATTTGTTACGACCTTGGCGGGCGAACAGCTCTTTCCCCACTAGTTGCTCCAGTCGTTGCATTTGTTGGCTCACCTCAGATTGCGTGCACCAAAACGCCACACTGAATCTCAAGAGCAGTTTCAGCAAATTATGCAGCGTTTTCTTGCTGCGAGAGCCAAATGCATGAGCGATAATCTGCTTCAAACGAGGCTCCCATGCATACCACAGCCAGCGCTGTCGTTCTTTGTTGTCAACAAATGACCACATCTCATCCACTTCGCAAATCAGTTGAATTTGCGGGTTGTCCGGTGGCTGCGTTGTTACATTCCGCGGAGAAAGTTTTTTAAAGTGCGCACGACGGCATTGATACTAATATGTAGTGCCCGCGCGGTGTCACGAATACCCGCATTATTCATTGCCAAGTCAATGAGTTGGTCTGTCATTCCCGGTTTGCAGGCACGATAGTCATAGTCGAGCTGGAAGGTGCGTTTGCATGACTGACAACGGTAACGCTGATGGTCACTTTTGCCATAACCGTGTTTTTTCACAGGAGATATCTATTCACAAAACGGGCATCTTACATCAACTTTAGCCACTGTATTCCACATCCAAAACCGGGTATGGTACACTGCAATCAACATGTTGAATACACGACCCTTCAAAAGGGGTAAACACAGGAGTACATTAGGCAGGTTATGCTATTTCATCGCGAAATACGCTTTTCCTGAAAAAGGTTCGCTCTATCTATGATGTATCCCATTGAGAAGTCTAAAAAGCTGGATAATGTTTGCTATGACATTCGCGGCACGGTGCTAAAAGAAGCCAAGCGCTTGGAAGAGGAAGGAAATAAAGTACTCAAACTGAACATCGGCAACCCTGCGCCGTTTGGTTTCGATGCACCGGATGAAATACTGGTCGATGTCATCCGCAATTTACCTACCGCGCAGGGTTACTGCGATTCCAAAGGACTTTATTCCGCACGTAAGGCCATTGTGCAGCATTATCAAGCGCGCGGGATGCGTGAAATGACGCTGGAAGATGTGTACATCGGCAACGGCGTCTCCGAACTGATCGTGCAATCCATGCAAGCGTTACTTAACACAGGCGACGAGATGCTGGTTCCTGCACCGGATTATCCGCTGTGGACCGCCGCCGTCTCGTTATCCAGCGGGCATGCGGTACACTATCTGTGTGATGAAGAAGCCGGATGGTTCCCCGACCTGGACGACATTCGCAGCAAGATCACGCCACGCACGCGCGGCATCGTGATCATCAATCCCAACAACCCTACTGGTGCCGTCTACAGCAAAGAGTTGCTGATGGAAATCTTGGAAATTGCACGCCAGCATAGCCTGATTATTTTTGCTGACGAGATCTACGACAAAATTCTGTACGACGAGGCGCAGCACCACTCCATCGCCGCGCTGGCGCCGGATCTGCTGACGGTGACCTTTAACGGTTTATCTAAAACCTACCGGGTAGCCGGTTTCCGCCAAGGCTGGATGGTGCTGAACGGCCCGAAAAAACATGCTAAAGGCTATATCGAAGGCTTAGAAATGCTGGCATCGATGCGTCTGTGTGCCAACGTACCTATGCAACACGCCATCCAAACTGCGCTGGGCGGTTATCAGAGCATCAGTGAGTTCATCCACCCCGGTGGACGGTTGTATGAACAGCGTTTGCGCGCCTGGGAACTGATCAACCAGATCACCGGCGTCTCCTGCGTCAAACCACAGGGAGCGCTTTACATGTTCCCGCGTATCGACGCCAAGCGTTTCAATATCCATGACGACCAGAAACTGGTGCTGGACCTGCTGCTGCAAGAAAAAGTGCTGCTGGTGCAAGGCACTGCGTTTAACTGGCAGCATCCTGACCACGTCCGTATCGTTACGCTTCCGCGTGTAGATGAGCTGGATTCCGCCATCCACAAGCTAGGCCGTTTCCTGTCGCACTACCATCAGTAAGCCTCTGTTTGCATCATGCCAGCGCGTCATTTTTCACGACGCGCTAGCGTTTACATCCTTCCCGAGAGCGGCCACAATATCTTATTATGGTGCTGCCGTCTGAGAGAACATGATGAATCAGAGTCACTTTTTCGCCCATTTATCCCGTTTGAAACTGATTAGCCGCTGGCCGCTGATGCGCAACGTGCGCACCGAAAACGTATCTGAGCATAGCCTTCAGGTGGCCTTTGTTGCTCACGCACTGGCAGTGATCAAAAACCGCAAATTCAATGGCAACCTTAACGCAGAACGCATCGGGATGCTGGCGATGTACCACGATGCCAGCGAGGTGCTAACCGGGGATATGCCAACCCCTATAAAATATTTCAATGCACAGATCGCCCATGAGTACAAAAAGATAGAAAATCTGGCGCAGCGCAGCCTGATTGCCATGTTGCCGCCCGAATTACAGCTGGATTATCGCCAACTGATTGATGACAGTTGCTGTAGTGAAGAAGAGCACGCCATCGTCAAACAGGCGGATACTCTGTGCGCTTACCTGAAATGCCTTGAAGAGCTTTCAGCCGGTAACAGCGAATTTGCCCTTGCCAAAACTCGGCTGGAAAAGACGCTGCAACAACGCCAAAGCCCAGAGATGGACTACTTCATGGAAATATTTATTCCGAGTTTTAGCCTGTCGCTGGATGAGATCAGTCAGGGTTCCACCCTGTAAGTCGGAATAGTTAGTTTTGTTTTTATATCCGCGTAAAAAATCACGCCGAGGTGGGCGAGACCGCCGGGTGAGCCGCATGGATGCGCCGAAAGGCAGCTCCGAGTCGGGAACGCGTCGCTGACGGCCCGATAGCGGTCACGGACGCCGAGGGCACCGCGCAGCGGCGTGATTTCCCGCAAACAGCCAGAGGGGCCATGGGGCGAGGGCGATTGAGCCGCCCCATGTCGGGCGCGCGCTACTCGTATAGCAGAAAGTCGCTTAGCCCGTTGCGCACGAAACCTTCACTGCATTCACAGAAAAATGGCTTTATACCCAATAAACCTCAAGATGCAGGTTTGAGCACCTGAAAACGATCATGAATTCTGGACGTCAGCGAGTCCGCTATTTCTGGTAGCGTATTGGTGAAAAAATTGAATATTGCATCCCGAAAATCGCGGGTGTTTTCAAA
>NZ_JAHWCO010000107.1:0-1252 GCF_020054415.1 Candidatus Symbiopectobacterium sp.
AGGTGGGTGAAGCCATGGCCATGGTCAAAGCGCTTAACCGGATCACGCTATTAGGAATGCCGAACAGTATTCGCATCACGTAACAATCGACCCGTATGGGGCGCAGTCGTCACAAGTTCTGATTTATTCAACAAAGCCCCAAAAGTTCTATTTATTCAACAAAGCCATATTAATACACATTCCCTTCAGGCTTAGCCTGAAGGGAATGTGATAAAGCATTACTGTTGAGTCGGCGCGCTCGTCATTTTCTTCAGGTCTTGATCGATAAAGAACAGCCCCCCTTGCGCGGTATTCACCAATGCCAACTTGTCGAGAATGGATTTAAACAATTTCTCTTCTTCATGTTGCTCAGCAACATACCATTGTAAAAAGTTGAACGTTGAATAATCCCGCTGCGTCATTGCTGCATGAGCCAGCTCATTGATTTTTCGCGTAATTAATTGCTCATGCTCATAGGTTTGTTCAAACACGTCAGCCAGAGAGGCGAAATCAACCGGCGGTGCTGCGATGGCTCCCAGTATCGGCATGCTGCCGGTATCATCTAAATAATTGAAGAGGCGTTGCATATGCTCCATCTCTTCTTGAGAATGTGTCTTCAGGAATGCTGACGCACCTTCAAACCCTTTATCACCACACCATGCGCTCATTTGCAGGTATAAATTAGCAGAATAGAATTCCAAGTTTAGCTGATCGTTTAATTGTTGAATCATCTCTTTTTTAAGCATCTTTCATTCCCTCTGATTGGCAGGTGAGTCAATTTTTTCCCATTATGCCTTGCTGTTAAAAAATAAAAAACATTTTATTATCAATGTAATTAACATAAAAAATAAACCATTATTAATCATAAACATAAAATAATTGATAACGATTTTCAATTTCATAAAATGGTTATTTAACGCATCTATTTGAGAATGGTTTTTATTTCATTTCAACGTACTTCAGGATATTTATAAAAACCGACACGTCTATTTAATAACCTAAAGAATAATCATTCTTTTTTAGCATCAGGTCGGCTTTGTTGAATAATAGGGAATAATGCTGTTGTGACACTCCTGTTTTGGATTAAAATGCTGATCGCTCCGGGATGCATCACCACGCTCTGGATTTAACAGGCTTTGTTGAATAAATCAGAACTTGTAACGACTGCGCCCCATACGGGTCGATTGTTACGTGATGCGAATACTGTTCGGCATTCCTAATAGCGTGATCCGGTTAAGCGCTTTGACCATGGACATGGCTTCACCCACCTGAG
>NZ_JAHWCO010000715.1:0-1128 GCF_020054415.1 Candidatus Symbiopectobacterium sp.
AGCCCAGTGAAACGACGGATCCTCGCAACGTAAAATCATGCAGTTAGGCATCATGAGAAAAGTGTACACCTGAGATGACAAGCATTTTCAACCAAAACTGGCATGGAAAAACAGCATGATTACCTATTATTCAACAAAGCCAAAACACCACTGCCGGTGAATAATCACGCTATGCAATCTCTGCTCTCAAGATATTTGAGTGACACTTGCAAGGTGATCAGTCGGTAATTGATCTTTCCTATTCTATCATCATCGCCTTTAAGTTGAGCTTCCATGTCATTTACAAAAGCGTTGGTGATATCCAGATCGAAAAGACCATACTCAAGCAAGGTGAGTTTAATGTCCGGGTTTCTCTCTAAAAAAAAGCAGCTATAATCCATAACTTCATCCCCACCGTAGTTATCTTTTATCTTGGTATCCGGGAACTGCTTGGCAAACTCAATATCATTATCTGCGGCGAATTTTTTAACAATAGCGCTGTAGTTTTCAACCAAAGGCAACTGATTAACTGACAACTTAAACAGTGAGTCCCAATTATTGGGTGTGTCGAAACTGTAAATATCGACCTTATCGATTGAAAAAGTGTATCGCGTCCCCTTCATTCCAAGCGATTGCGCACTGACTTTAAAAAGATTTCTGTATGCTGGTAAAGCCAGCGCTTTGAGTTTTTCAAAATTATAAAAACGATAATAGACTGTACCACCGAGCTTGGCGGCAGGATGCTCATTAATGTTTTCATAAAGAGAGTCAATAACGTCTTTTTTCGGCGAAGTTCTGAAAAGATCGAGAAATCGTTGCCATAAATTCAACGCCGTTGCTTTTCTTTTATCGTCATACTGTACTAAATTCGTCATACTGCAATGATCTAATTTCCTTCCCCCTGCAAGTTCTATTTCCATCTTGCGAATCCTCCCTCGGTCGTGTATTCAATGAGTTGATGTAGCATCAAACGTAGTACTCGCGTTCGATGTAAGTACCGATGATCCTATCGGCTTTGTTGAATAAATCAGAACCTGTAATGACTGCGCCCCATACGGGTCGATTGTTACGTGATGCGAATACTGTTCGGCATTCCTAATAGCGTGATCCGGTTAAGCGCTTTGACCATGGCCATGGCTTCACCCACCT
>NZ_JAHWCO010000021.1:0-1755 GCF_020054415.1 Candidatus Symbiopectobacterium sp.
AGGTGGGTGAAGCCATGGCCATGGTCAAAGCGCTTAACCGGATCACGCTATTAGGAATGCCGAACAGTATTCGCATCACGTAACAATCGACCCGTATGGGGCGCAGTCATTACAGGTTCTGATTTATTCAACAAAGCCCCTTTTAGTCTGTCTTTCGGTAGCTGTCGTTATGAAGCTTGCTTTACTAAAGCGTTTACCTGCCCGTTGCGCAGGCCCGTTTATTAACGACCGAAAACGGGACGCTTGCGATCGAATGTCCAGCAGGGGATCAGGTACTGCATGGCCGCGGCGTCATTACGCGCGCCGCTGGGCAGTTTTTTGTGTAACTCATGTGCCTTCATCACTTGCGCCATATCCAGCTTAACGCCCAGCCCAAGACGATCGGGTACAGCAATCTTGCCGTTGACGATCTGTAGCGGCTCCTTGGTCAGATGCTGCCCTTCCTGCCAAATACAGTGGGTATCAATCGCGGTAGGATTGCCCGGAGCCGCTGTGCCAACGTGAGTAAACATAGCCAGTGACACATCAAAATGGTTATTGGAGTGGCAACCCCAGGTCAGGCCCCAGTCGTTACACAGTTGCGCGACGCGCACAGCGCCGTGCATGGTTCAGAAATGCGGGTCCGCCAGCGGAATATCAACTGCTTGCAACATCACGGAATGGTTCATTTCACGCCAGTTGGTGGCTATTATATTGGTTGCAACCTGCAGGCCAGTAGAACGGCGGAACTCTGCCATTACCTCACGACCAGAGAAGCCTTGTTCTGCCCCACAAGGATCTTCGGCATAGGTCAGAATGCCGTTCATGCCTTTGCACAAACGGATAGCCTCATCCAGCAGCAAGGCACCGTTGGGATCGACAGTGATACGGGCATCCGGGAAACGTTTTTTCAACGCTTTCACCGACTCAATCTCTTGTTCGCCTGACAACACCCCACCTTTCAGTTTAAAATCTTTGAAACCGTAACGATCGGCGGAGGCTTCAGCCAGGCGCACAATGGCGTCGCTGTTCATTGCAGCCTGATGGCGCAGGTGATACCTCTCGTGCTTGCCGGTTTCCCCCGGCAGATAAGGCAGATCCGTTTTGGTGCGATCGCCGATGTAGAACAGATAGCCAAACACCGTGACTTCATCACGCTGTTTGCCTGGCCCAAGCAATTCGGCAACGGGTACGCACAGGAACTGGCCTTGTAAATCCAGCAGCGCGGCTTCCAGCGCCGCCACGGCGTTGACCCGCAGTTCAAACGTCTAGGCCCCTTTGCCGAAGGCGTCAAAATCGGAGGATTGGTTACCGGTGCGCACGTCATGCACCAGACGATTCATACGAGCAATCTGTTCACCTTTCACACGGGGGATCGCATCGACCAGCGTGCGATAAATCACCTCACAGCCGGGCGCTTCACCGACGCCGGTATGGCCCGCGCTGTCGGTCAAAACCACTAGGTTACGCGTGAAGTAGGCACCGTGTGCGCCGCCAATGTTCAACAGCATGCTGTAATAACCGGCAACCGGGTCGTGTATTCAGTGAGTTGATGTAGCATCAAACGTAGTACTCGCGTTCGATGTAAGTACCGATGATCCTATCGTGCATTTCGGATGATTTTGAATATCCGAGCGTCTTGCGATTGAGCCGTTGCAATAGGTTACGCAGTGTCAGATGTGCACGCTCAATACGCTGTGTATACAGCTTGCTAACAATGTGTTTTACTTTTGGAAGTTCGTCGTTGTAAGCCCTGTAGCTATCCGTGTTTGCATG
>NZ_JAHWCO010000127.1:0-6297 GCF_020054415.1 Candidatus Symbiopectobacterium sp.
ACACTGCGTAACCGATTGCAACGGCTCAATCGCAAGACGCTCGGATATTCAAAATCATCCGAAATGCACGATAGGATCATCGGTACTTACATCGAACGCGAGTACTACGTTTGATGCTACATCAACTCATTGAATACACGAACGGAACCATGTTTGGTATGTATTGGCAGGGATTTTTTCTGGGCGCGGCGATGATTTTGCCTCTGGGGCCGCAAAACGCTTACGTGATGAATCAGGGGATTCGGCGTCAGTATCACCTGATGATTGCCTTGCTGTGCGCATTGAGCGATGTCATTTTGATTTGTGCTGGCATTTTTGGCGGCAGCGCGTTGCTGAGTCAGTCGTCGCTGTTGCTGTCATTGATCACGTGGGGAGGTGTGGCGTTTCTGCTTTGGTATGGCTGGTGCGCGTTTAACGTGGTCTTCAAGCGTCAACTCGACGTGGTGAGCGTGGATATCGTACGGCAAAGCCGCTGGCGCGTTATCGCTACGGTGTTGGCTGTCACCTGGCTGAATCCACACGTGTATCTGGATACTTTTGTCGTGCAAGGCAGCATTGGCGGGCAAATGGCACCCGATGCGCGCAGTTGGTTTGCATTGGGCTCCATTACTGCTTCGTTCCTGTGGTTCTTTGCATTGGCGTTGCTGGCATCCTGGCTGGCACCGTGGCTGAACACGCCAAAAGCACAGCGCATGATTAATGCCTTTGTTGGCGTCATCATGTGGAGTATTGCGCTGCAACTCGCACATTCCGGTATGCAATAGTGTTGTAACTTGACGTTTTTTACGGTATTCAGGAATTCACCTATAGTTAAGCCAAGACAGCCTGTGCACTATATTTATCAATAACACTATGTTTATCTATAGCTGTAGGCGTATTCATTGCACAGGCGCACCGCCGTCATCGTGGCGTGCAACTGCGCACCATTAAATGGAATCGGGAGAAACGACACTGTGAAGCTAAAAGCACTGGCGATAGCCGCCCTGTTAGGATTAAGCACGCTTCCACTGTCCGGTCAGGCCGCTGAATTGCCGAACGGACCGCACATCGTGACATCGGGCAAAGCGAGCGTGGATGCCACGCCGGATATTGCAAATCTGGCGATTGAGGTCAGCGTTTCATCGAAAGACGTGGCTGATGCTAAAAAGCAGGTGGACGACCGCGTGGCGCAATATTTTGCCTATCTGGAAAAACACGGTATTGAGAGAAAAGATATCAGAGCCGCTAACCTGCGTACCCATCCTGAATACGATTTTCTGAAAGATGGTCGTTCTGAACTGAAAGGGTATCGTGCGGTGCGTCAGGTGGCGGTAACGGTACGCCAACTGGATCAGCTAAATGCCTTGCTGGATGGTGCACTGCACGCGAGGTTGACGGAAATCCGTGGCGTGGAGTTGGGGGTAGCCAACCCGGAAGCCTATCGCGATCAGGCACGTCAGAGGGCAATCGAAACGGCGACCAGCCAGGCGAAAGCATTGGCAACCGGATTCAACGCCAAACTGGGACCGATTTACAGCATCCGCTATCAGGTTGCCAACTATCATCCCGTTCCCATGGCTCGGATGTTTAAAGCGGCGGGCGTCGCGGTAGAGGCCGATGTGGCGCAGACTTACGAGCAGCAAAGCATCCAGTTTGACGATCAGGTTGACGTGGCGTTCGAACTGCAACCTAATCAGTAACGCCTGACTAACGTGCGTCAGGACTGGCGCAATACGCGATGCCCGTGCGAGAGCAGGGCATCCGTCACCTTTCTCATCATCCGACTTTCTGGCGCGAAGCGGTGCCAATAAAGCATACGGCGCTGAAACAGGCCCGGCGTCAGATCGACCAACTCGCTGTTTGCCAATTCTCTCTCGATTTGCAGGTGTGGTATCATGCAGCAGGTGGTGCCCTGTCGTGCCAGTTGTACGAACGCTTCTGACGAGTTAACGATATGGCAGGGAACGCTGCCGGGCGAGAGATCGAAATTCTGCTGCAAAAATGCCTGATGCATATCATCCAGATGATCAAAGGCAACCGCAGGGGCGCGCAGCAACGCGGAACGGGTCACGCCGTTCGGGAAGTAGCGTGCGGCAAAATACGGTGAGGCAACAAACAGATAGTCTAACGCACCGAGTTTATCCACCAGACAGCTCGGCAACGGTTGCGGCTGGATACTGACGGCACCGACCACTTCACCACGGCGCAAGCGTTCTTGTGTGCGGGTTTCATCTTCCACTTGCAGATTAAGGCGAATAGGGGAATCGACCAGTACCGGTTGCAACGCAGGTAACAGCCAGGTTGCGAGACTGTCGGCGTTGACCGCCAGCGACAGCAACAGCGGGATATCGCTGCTGGCATCATTGCCCAGCCACTCTTCTTCCAGCAACTCCACTTGGTGCAACAGCGCCAGCAATTTTTGTCCTTGTTCGGTGGGACGCGGTGGTATGGTTCTGACCAACAGCGGCTGTCCGAACAGGTTCTCCAACTGCTTGATGCGTTGTGAAACGGCGGATTGTGTGATGCACAATTTTTGCGCGGCGCGTTCAAATCCGCGCTCACGGATGACGGCATCGAGAGCCTGAAGTGTGCGATAGTCCGGTCGTTTCATGAAGGTGCCATTTCCTATGGATAAAACTTGCTCTTTGCACTATGCCACATTTTTCCGACGTAACACGCTAAAAATCTGTCCCATTTCACACTGATGGCCGAAAATAATCGAAGGACGCTCGGCGATTGGCGTCGTTTCCGGTGGCGCTTGCTCTATAATACGCCTCTCTCTTCCCACTGTAATTTGCAGGCACGATACAGACCATGACACAAGATGAACTGAAAAAGGCAGTCGGCTGGTCCGCGTTGGATTATGTCCGCCCGGATACTATTATTGGGGTGGGGACGGGCTCAACGGCAGCGCACTTCATTGACGCGCTGGGTTCCATCAAACACCAGATTAAAGGCGCAGTATCCAGCTCCGTGGCGTCTACCGAAAAGCTCAAAAGCTTAGGCATTACGGTGTTCGACAGCAACGAGGTTGATGAACTGGATATCTATGTGGACGGTGCTGATGAGATCAACCCGCACATGCAAATGATTAAAGGCGGGGGTGCTGCGCTGACGCGTGAGAAGATCATTGCTGCCATCGCGCGTCAGTTTATCTGTATTGTCGATGCCTCCAAGCAGGTGGATATTCTGGGTACATTCCCGCTGCCGGTGGAAGTGATCCACATGGCCCGTGCGTACGTGGCGCGTGAACTGGTGAAACTGGGTGGCCAGCCGGTCTATCGTCAGGGCGTAGTCACCGACGACGGCAATGTCATTCTGGATGTGCACAACCTCGATATCTCAGATGCCATTGCCGTAGAAAACCGTATCAATGGGATTGCGGGCGTGGTGACCGTCGGTCTGTTTGCCAACCGTGGCGCTGACGTTGCGTTGGTCGGTACCGCGGACGGTGTAAAAACACTGAAGTAATTTCTCCCCTGCGCATCGGACGTTGGCGTTGAAGGTGCTAACGTCCGATTTTTTTTGCTTAAAAACCACACCATTGTTAAAGTCTCACTTTTGGTACTTAATATCACTTTTTCTTATTTTGTTCCCTTGGCATCTGGCAAGGAGACGCGTTATCCCTATTTTTTTACTGTAAAAGGGAGTTTGTGACGCCGTTAGCAGTATCGGGGAAGCAATCGATTGCCTTGCTGCTGGCGTAATTTTTGTTATGTTGGCAGAGGCTGTTTGGCAAATGGGTTCATTGGCATCTGAAGTCTGAAAATAAGGTCGGGAAATGACAAAGGTATCACTGGAAAAAGACAAGATTAAATTCCTCCTGGTGGAAGGGGTTCACCAGAGCGCGTTGGAAAACCTGCGCGCAGCGGGTTACACCAACATTGAATACCATAAAGGTGCGTTGGATACGGAAGCGTTGAAAGCCTCCATCCGTGACGCGCATTTCGTCGGTTTGCGTTCCCGTACTCATCTGACGGAAGAAGTGTTTGCTGCCGCAGAAAAGCTGGTTGCCGTGGGCTGTTTTTGCATCGGTACCAATCAGGTTGAATTGCCTTCTGCCACCAAGCGCGGCATCCCGGTGTTCAATGCTCCCTTCTCCAATACTCGCAGCGTAGCGGAACTGGTGATTGGCGAAATGCTGCTGTTGCTGCGCGGCGTTCCTACTGCCAATGCCAAAGCGCACAGCGGCGTGTGGCACAAACAGGCTGTGGGCTCATTTGAAGCGCGCGGCAAAAAACTGGGTATCATTGGCTACGGCCACATTGGCACCCAGTTGGGTATCCTGGCCGAAAGCCTGGGGATGCATGTTTACTTTTACGACATCGAGAGCAAACTGCCGTTAGGTAATGCTCAGCAGGTGCGTCATCTGTCCGAATTGCTGAACATGAGCGACGTGGTCAGCCTGCACATACCGGAAACGGCGAGCACCCAGAACATGATGGGCGCGGATGAGCTGGCGCTAATGAAGCCGGGTTCTATTCTGATCAACGCCTCACGCGGTACGGTCGTCGATATCCCAGCTCTGTGTGAAGTGCTGCGTAGCCAACACATTGCCGGTGCTGCGATTGACGTATTCCCACAAGAACCCGCCACCAATACTGACCCGTTTGTGTCTCCTCTGCTGGAGTTCGACAACGTATTGCTGACGCCGCACATTGGTGGTTCCACGCAGGAAGCGCAGGAGAACATCGGTACGGAAGTGGCCGGTAAACTGGCGAAGTACTCTGACAACGGTTCGACGCTGTCTGCGGTTAACTTCCCGGAAGTTTCCCTGCCAGTGCAGAGCGATCGCGCACGTTTGCTGCATATTCACGAAAATCGCCCGGGCGTACTGACGGCGATCAACACCATTTTCGCCGAGCAAGGTATCAACATTGCTGCACAATATCTGCAAACCAGCTCGGATATCGGCTATGTGGTAATCGACGTGGAAACAGATGCAGCGAATACCGCGCTGCAACTGATGAAGGCGATTCCCGGCACCATTCGTGCCCGCCTGTTGTTCTAAGTGCGCGTCGAGCGTTTAATGTCGTGACGCACCTACTTAACATCGTCATTCCCGGCTTTCGCCGAGGATGACGAGAGGTAAAGTGGCTTTGTCATCAGTCAAACAGCACCTTTGGGGCTGTTTGCTTAAAGAGGCTGACAACGCGAGAGTTTATAACGCGATAGTCACCTTACCGCGCATATGCCCTTCCTGCACCTTGGCTTGAGCCTGTTGCAGCGTTTCAACGTTTAAACCGTTCAATACTTCACTGGCTGTGCCTTGCAGTTTGCCCGCGTCCACCAAGTGTGCTACTTCTTGCAGAATTTTCCCTTGCTGTTCCATATCCGGCGTTTGGTACATGCTGCGGGTAAACATGAATTCCCAATGCAGCGAGGCACTTTTGCGCTTCAGTTCGTTCTGATCCAGAGGACGTTCGTTTTCCACAATAGTGCAAATCTTGCCCTGCGGGGCGATCAAGGTGCCTATCGCGCTCCAGTGGCCGTCGGTGTCGTTCAAGCAGAAAATATAATCCACCTGGATGATGCCTGCTTTTTTCAGTTCCTCGACTAAATCGCGATAATCAACCACGAGATCGGCACCGCGCTGACGGCACCATTCTGCCGAATCAGGACGGGATGCCGTAGCGATAACCTTTACCTCACTGCGCAGTGCCGCCAGTGAAATAGCCAGGGAGCCAACGCCGCCCGCACCGCCGATAATCAGCAGGTTTTTCCCTGCGTCAGCGTCCTGAATCTCTAGGTGTTCAAACAGCCCTTCCCAGGCGGTAAGTGCGGTCAGCGGTAGCGCAGCAGCAGCGGCCCAGTCGAGGGATACCGGTTTGTGCGCCACAATCCGTGCATCAATGAGCTGATGCGAACTGTTGCTGCCAGCACGTGTGATATCGCCGGCATACCACACCTCATCGCCCACTTGAAAACCGCTGACGCGATCGCCAATGGCAAGTACGGTACCACTGGCATCCCAGCCTAACACGCGCGGCTCAGCCAACCCGTTTTTCCGCAAACCGGCATGAACTTTGGTATCGACAGGATTGATGGATACCGCTTTTACCTCAACCAGCAGATCGTGTGGGCCAGGTTGCGGCTGCTCTTGGGTAATGGCGATAAAACGTTCGGGATATTGGGGGTCAACGGCAATAGCATGTACGGTCATGATCTGTTCCTCATTGTTGGTCGTGTATTCAATATGTTGATTGCAGTGTGAAATGTCCGGTTTTGGATGTGGAATACAGTGGCTAAAGTTGATGTAAGATGCCCGTTTTGTGAACAGACATCTCCTGTGAAAAAACACGGTTATGGCAAAAGTGG
>NZ_JAHWCO010000172.1:0-6186 GCF_020054415.1 Candidatus Symbiopectobacterium sp.
AGGTGGGTGAAGCCATGGCCATGGTCAAAGCGCTTAACCGGATCACGCTATTAGGAATGCCGAACAGTATTCGCATCACGTAACAATCGACCAGTATGGGGCGCAGTCGTTACAAGTTCTGATTTATTCAACAAAGCCTGTTTTCTCCTGATGCAGTCCGGTGCGATAAACACACGTGCGCATTTTTATCACGTCAGTTTCGTATACAATGCCTCCTTATGGAATGACAAATCAACCAATAAAGAACGTAATCCCATGGCAGAAAAGCGCACCGCACCCCCATCGAAACAGCCCCGCGATCGACAGGTGGAAGGGTTAAAGCTTCCGCCCCACTCGTTGGAAGCGGAACAGTCGGTTCTGGGCGGCTTGATGCTCGACAACGAGCGCTGGGATAACGTCGCAGAACGCGTCGTCGCCAACGATTTCTACAACCGCGCCCACCGTCTGATTTTCAGCGAAATGCAGCGCCTGTTGGAATTGAACAAGCCCATCGATCTCATCACCCTGTCCGAGTCGCTGGAGCAAAAAGGCGAACTGGACACGGTCGGCGGTTTTGCTTATCTGGCAGAACTGGCGAAAAACACCCCCAGCGCCGCCAACATCAGTGCCTATGCCGAGATCGTGCGCGAACGGGCGGTGGTGCGTGAGATGATCGCTGTAGCCCATGAAATCGCTGATGCAGGCTACGATCCACAGGGCCGCAGCAGTGAAGATCTGCTGGATCTGGCGGAGTCACGCGTGTTTCAGATCGCGGAAAACCGTGCCAGCAAGGATGAAGGCCCAAAAAGTATCGATCGCATTCTGGAAGATACCGTCTCACGTATCGAGCAGTTGTATCAACGTCCGCACGACGGGGTAACCGGCGTTTCCAGTGGCTATCAGGATCTGGATAAAAAAACCGCCGGACTGCAAAAATCGGATTTGATCATCGTCGCGGCACGCCCCTCAATGGGGAAAACCACGTTCGCCATGAACCTGTGCGAAAACGCCGCCATGATGCAAGAAAAGCCGGTGCTGATCTTCAGCCTGGAAATGCCCGGCGAACAGATCATGATGCGTATGCTGGCCTCGTTGTCGCGCGTGGATCAAACCCGTATCCGTACCGGGCAGTTGGACGACGAGGACTGGGCGCGCATCTCCAGCACCATGGGCATCCTGCTGGAGAAGAAGAACATGTATATCGATGACTCTTCCGGCCTGACGCCCACGGAAGTGCGCTCCCGTGCGCGCCGCGTTTTCCGCGAGCATGATGGCCTCAGCCTGATCATGATCGACTACCTGCAACTGATGCGGGTGCCCTCCCTTTCGGATAACCGAACACTTGAGATCGCCGAAATTTCCCGTTCTCTCAAAGCATTGGCAAAAGAATTGCAAGTGCCTGTGGTCGCACTCTCTCAGCTTAACCGTAGTCTGGAGCAGCGAGCGGACAAACGCCCGGTCAACTCCGACCTGCGTGAATCCGGATCTATCGAGCAGGATGCTGACCTGATTATGTTTATCTATCGTGATGAGGTTTATCATGAAAACAGCGATTTGAAAGGCATCGCTGAGATTATCTTAGGGAAACAGCGTAACGGCCCTATTGGTACCGTTCGGTTGACCTTCAACGGGCAGTGGTCGCGTTTTGATAATTACGCCGGTACACAATACGATGATGAATAAATAGCGCACCTGAGCGGGCAGCGCTAAGGACAGTAGAAATGAAAACGGCAACCGCCGTCATCAGTCGCCGCGCGTTGCGTCACAATATGCAGCGCGTGCGCCAGTTAGCGCCTAACAGTCGGCTGGTCGCCGTCGTCAAGGACAATGCATACGGCCACGGTGCAGTGGAATGCGCCACCACCCTTCAGGATGCCGACTGCTTCGGCGTCGCCCGACTCTCGGAGGCGTTGGCACTGCGCCAAGCGTGCATCACCAAACCCATCCTGCTGCTGGAAGGGTTTTTCTCTGCCGACGACCTTCCCTTACTGGCGCAGCATCAATTGGAAACCGCGGTGCACAGCGTCGAGCAGTTGGAAGCCTTGGAGCAGGCCGATTTGCCGCACCCTCTTACCGTGTGGATGAAGCTGGATACGGGCATGCACCGTTTGGGTGTGCGTCCCGATAAAGCGGAAGCGTTTTATCAACGGCTGACCCAGTGTCGCAATGTGGTGCAACCGGTGAATATCATGAGCCATTTTTGCCGCGCCGATGAGCCAGAGTTCAATACCACCCTGAAACAGATCGCCTGCTTTGATGCTTTTGTCGAAGGGAAGCCCGGCGCGCAATCTATCGCGGCTTCCGGCGGCATTCTGCTGTGGCCACAGGCACACCGTAATCAGGTACGGCCGGGGATTATTCTCTACGGCGTATCACCACTGGCCACTGAAACCGCCACGCATTTTGGACTGCAACCCGCCATGACGCTCACTTCGCACCTGATCGCGGTGCGTGAGCACAAAGCGGGTGAAGCCGAGGGTTACTGCTGTATCTGGACCAGCGAGCGCGATACCCTGCTCGGCGTGTTAGCAATGGGCTGTGGCGATGGCTATCCGCGCTCAGCGCCGTTGGGTACACCAGTACTGCTCAATGGCCGTGAGGTGCCGTTGGTGGGACGCGTATCGATGGATATGTTGACGGTCGATTTGGGACACGATGCACAGGAGCAGGTGGGCGATGAAGTGATATTGTGGGGAGAGGCGCTGCCCGTCGAGCGGATCGCTGCACACACCAAGATCAGCGCTTACGAACTGATTACCCGTGTGACACAGCGCCTGGCGCTGGAGTACCTCGACGATTAATGCGTAAGAAAGGCGTACAACAGGGTACGCCTTTCCTAATCAATTACACATCAATTACACATCACTGACCGCGATATCTGCCGGGGTGCTGTTACGGTTCTTCACCCGATAAGCCACAACCATTGCCACCGGCCACACGGGAATCAGCCATACCGAGATCTGGATACCGGGCGTCATCGCCATGATCACCAGAATGCCCGCCAGAAACAGCAGGCAAATCACGTTGGTCAGCGGATGGCCCCAGCTTTTAAAACGCGTTTCCTTGGCGGCCGCTTGCATCGCATGGCGGAACTTGAGGTGTGTAATGCAAATCATCGCCCAGTTGATCACTAACGCGGACACCACCAGCGCCATCAGCAGCTCAAACGCTTTGCCCGGTATCAGGTAGTTCAATACCACGCACAGCCCGGTTGCCAGCGCTGATACGCCCAACGCGTTCAGCGGAATACCGCGTTTGTTGATGCTCAACAGTGCGCGAGGGGCGTTGCCCTGTTTAGCCAGGCCAAACAGCATACGGCTGTTGCAATAGACGCAACTGTTGTACACCGAGAGCGCCGCAGACAGCACCACCAGATTCAGCACGGTTGCCACCGCGTTGCTATCCAGCGCGTGGAAAATCAGCACAAACGGGCTGCCGCCTTCCACCACTTTCTGCCAGGGGTACAGCGACAGCAGCACCGCCAACGCGCCCACATAAAACAGCAGAATGCGATAAATAACCTGATTGGTGGCGTGCGGAATACTTTTTTCTGGCCGATCGGCATCAGCGGCAGTGATTCCGACCAGTTCAAGACCGCCAAGGGAGAACATGATGACCGCCATCGCCATCACCATGCCACCAAAACCATTGGGGAAAAACCCGCCGTGTTGCCACAGGTTAGCCACGCTGGCCTCCGGCCCGCCACTTCCGCTTATCAGTAGATAGCAGCCGAACGCAATCATGCCAATAATCGCCTCCACTTTAATGATGGCAAACCAGAATTCCATTTCGCCATAAACCTTCACATTAGTGAGGTTAATGGCGTTAATCAGCAGGAAGAAAACGGCCGCCGAAACCCAGGTCGGCACATCGGGAAACCAGTATTGAATGTAAATCCCGACCGCAGAAAGCTCTGCCATACTGACCAATACATAGAGCACCCAGTAGTTCCAACCGGACATAAAACCGGCAAAGCTGCCCCAATATTTATTGGCGAAATGGATAAATGAACCGGCTACGGGCTCCTCCACAACCATTTCCCCTAACTGACGCATGATGAAAAAAGCAATAATCCCGGCAATCGCATAGCCCAGCAATACCGATGGCCCGGCCATTTTGATGGTTTGCGCAATCCCTAAAAACAGCCCGGTGCCAACCGCGCCCCCTAATGCAATCAACTGGATATGGCGGTTTTTTAACCCTCTTTTAAGCTGATCCGTTGTCTGCGACGTATCCATGACATTCCCCGAACAAGATGTTGTGTTGGCAATCTCATGGCAACAACCAGGACAGCCTCAGCAAGGCAACGGCGAATTCCGGTCATAAATGAAACTAATATCATGAATATACTCATTATTTTTATTATCACTTAACATGATATTGCATGGAGGCAAAAAACAGATTGATGCATAAACAGGCACCTTTATGCACGGAACGCCCTTAATTGCATCAGCATACGCACGATATTGCGCCAGCACGGTGCACGCCCTTTTATCGTGCAATTCCCTGTAGGGCCGGGATATAAAAAGAAGCGGCACGCAGTGATAAAAAGCTGTTAGTCTGTTTTATCTCCCGATACATCATACGTATAAAGCACTATGTACCAGATAGACGATTATGATTTGAAAATGCTGACCTTACTGCAAACCAACGGCCGCTTGACCAATCAGGAATTAAGCGAGCTGATCGGGTTATCCGCATCGCAGTGTTCGCGCCGTCGCATTGCGCTTGAGCAGGCTGGGCAGATCCCGGGCTACCACGCCCGCCTAGCACCCAACGCCATCGGTCTGGAATGTCTCGGTTTGATCGAAGTGCGCCCGATCAACCATACCGCCGACTACGTAGAGCGCTTTCACCAGATGTTAGGAGAGATAGATGCGATCATTGATGCCTACAAAACCACCGGCGATGCCGAATATTTACTGAAAGTTGCGGTAGCCGATCTGCAAGGACTGAGCGATCTGATCAGTCGCATCTTGTCGCAGAATAAAAGCGTTTCCCACCTGAAGACCTCAGTTGTGCTGAATCGGCTGAAAGAAAATGGATTGATGCTGCCTGACTGAAGGTTTGCACCCTATTAGGGCAAGACGCTTCTTTTTGGTGCACCCCACCGTCACATCACGCACAAAACCATTAAATAATGCGTTAATTACGCAAAAAATTGGATTTAATGCACTTTTCATGCGGATGATAATTACTGTATTTCAATAAGTTATATTTATTATCCGTGTTAATGCGCCATCCCCTCCACTTTCAGCGCCATTTTTAGTGCACTTTTTGCTTTTCTTGCGTCACATTTTGATTTTTTCTACCATTGAGCACACCATGGATAACGTTGTCGCAACTGAAAATCTAAAACACACGCCGCTGGAAGATGTTCTGGCACTGCTGATTGGCTCATTGATGGTGTCTTTTGGGATCATCCTGTTGCGTCAATCCGGCGCACTCACCGGCGGCACGGCAGGGGTGGCATTCCTGCTGCACTATATCACGCATATTTCATTTGGCACCATTTTTCTTTCTGGTCAATCTGGGCTTTGTTGAATAAATAGATTTTATGCTGGCAGCTCAGTGAAACGACGGATCCTCGCAACGTAAAATCATGCAGTTAGGCCTCATGAGAAAAGTGTAAACCTGAGATGACAAGCATTTTCAACCAAAACTGGCACGGAAAAACAGCATGATTACCTATTATTCAACAAAGCCGTCAATCTGCCGTTTTATTATCTGGCCGTTCGCCGCATGGGCTGGCATTTCACCATCAAGATCTTCTGTGCCGTCGGGTTGGTTTCCCTACTGTCAGACGTGCATCCGCTGTTTATTCACTTCGATAGACTTCAGCCTTTCTATGCCACGCTGTTTGGCAACATCATCATTGTGCTAGGCTTTATTGTGCTGTTTCGTCACAAGGCCAGTCTGGGTGGGGGTGGCGTGAATATCTTGGCGCTCTACCTTCAGGATCACTACGGCATACGCGCTGGCAAGTTACAAATGGCGGTTGATGTGGTGATTGTGCTGGCTTCACTGTTTGTGGTAAGCATACCTATGCTGGTGGTTTCCGTATTAGGTGGGCTTTGTTGAATAAATAGAACTTTTGGGTAATCATCGGAGCAGATCACCACAGTTGTTTCAAAATCAGGTCTCCATGGCAAAACAAAATTTTAAAATCACCAACTGGCCCTCTTATAACAAGGCCCTCAAGCAGCG
>NZ_JAHWCO010000140.1:0-1480 GCF_020054415.1 Candidatus Symbiopectobacterium sp.
AATGTGCTGCGGGCGTACGCCGATGGCCACTTTACTCGATGGAAAACGGATCTGGGCAGAAAAGAATCTGAACCAGATGTAATCTGACAGACACCTGTATAAATAATCGGTAACTGTCAGATCAGGTCTGAGCTAGTACACTGCAAATCATCAAGCTTGCTTTTCGCATCGGCTAATTCCTTCGTGTATTTGGCATCAAGCGCTGCAACATCCCTCTGACGGGTCTGCATGTCGGTGATGGTCTGTTTCGCTAGCGTCAAATCGCTATCAGCTTTGCTGTATGCATCGTGGTGGTAGCAGAGGCCGAATGACAGCGCAGCAATGAGAGCAAGCAGAACGGCGATTACTGTAGCACTGATAGACATAGCTCACTCTCCTTCTCGCGCCGAGCAACGAGGCCGGGAAGAACTTTACCGCCCCCATACACCCAACGCGGAAACTCCTCACACGCCGCCTGAATGTTTCCAGATCGGAGCAACTGAAACATGGTTGAGGCCTGCACCTTTGGGCAGCCAGCATTAAAAGCAATGCTCACTGCTGCACTGAACGGGTTACTCGGCAACTTTTTCCCGCCGGCGTATTTATCAACACACCTTTCAGCCTCCAGGATTTTTTTTTGCCAGTCTGCGGCAATCTGCTGGTTCGTCTTGCGGCTGCCATCGACAACGCAATGCGTATTGCCATCAGTCAAAATACCGGCTGGGCATACATAGGGGTCACGGCGGCATGATTCGGCATTACTGATAAGCTCCAGACCTGCTTTGTTAGTTCGCACCTGTCCGTTATTCATAACAATGCCGATGATCACCCCCACGGAGCAAATTACACCCGCGGCAGTTTTGCGCTTGCTCATCACGCACCGCCTTTTTCCCTCAACTGGTATTCCTTCCTGCGGTAGTACCAGTTGATTGCAAAAGTGCCGATAGTGCAGGCCATGCCAACGACGATCGCACAATCACCTAGCGTTAACCCGGCCATTTTTTCTGCAAGCAACCATACGCTCTCTTTAGTTGATGCGGCGTAGGCTCTGACAGACGCGCCCAGCCCTATTAGCCCCGTCCCGCTTCCGTATGAAAGCATGCTGTAGATAGTGCTCATTCGTGTCATACCCTCACCTCGCGGCAGGGATGGCAATATATTATTGAAAGGGGAAATTAAAAAGGCCACGCCGGAGTGTAGCCTTGCCGTGCATCTTGATGTTTATTGTGGCTTTGTTGAATAAACAGATTTTATGCTGCCTCTCCAGCGCAAGTGCTGATCATAGTAACGTAAAATCATGTGGTTAGGCCACGTAATAAAACGGTACACTTAGGGTGTACAAGCATTTTTTGCCAAAATTAGTGGCTTTGTTGAATAAATCAGAACTTGTAACGACTGCGCCCCATACTGGTCGATTGTTACGTGATGCGAATACTGTTCGGCATTCCTAATAGCGTGATCCGGTTAAGCGCTTTGACCATGGCCATGGCTTCACCCACCT
>NZ_JAHWCO010000499.1:0-4550 GCF_020054415.1 Candidatus Symbiopectobacterium sp.
CGCTGCTTGAGGGCCTTGTTATAAGAGGGCCAGTTGGTGATTTTAAAATTTTGTTTTGCCATGGAGACCTGATTTTGAAACAACTGTGGTGATCTGCTCCGATGATTACCCAAAAGTTCTATTTATTCAACAAAGCCCAACAAAGCCCAAAGCCGTTACTGGTTGCCAAATCTGATGTGAAATCAATTTTCCATTATTATTGAATCAAGATATTGGTGGTCCGTTGGTATATCTTGTCCAAAGTGAACGTAATGGTATCGATCTCCTTGAGAGTTTAGCAATGTTATTGGATGAAGATAAAAATATCGATAAAGAAAAAAGGATAGTCGTTAGGCTTCTTAACGGCGTTTTACGTGGGTGTGAGTTTGCTTTGCTTGAAGGGAACACACTTTTTCTTTCTACTGATGAAGAAACGATTAGCAAGCAATATAATGGCACACAGATGCCTGATAATACTATTTATATTCCTGCTGACCAACCGGATGTAAGTTTCGAGATAATCGTTAAACTGGGCGACTCATGCGAGGTTTATATGCGTGAGATCTCTGACGATGGCTCACCAATGACAGCATTGTCAGAAAATGAAGTTATCACCGTTGGGATGCAAAAATTTGTCTGGCGAAATCAACATTCTGAATTCTCGGACGCTATCTTATCCGGAGAATATCTGGACAGTGCTAGGGGACAATCACCAACGACTACCGATATTGTCAAGAATACCAAAAGTGTATGGTATAAAACATTGGCAGCAGTTGCTTTAGTGAGTGCCGTGTTTGTCGCGGGCTATGGCTACCTTACGGGAACACAGCATCAGCTTGATAATGTCTCAACATTATTGAATTTTGCCTCTGAAGATTATCAGATAGTTTATGCTCGCGATAATTGGATTTATGTTTTTGCTGGCAGTGAAAAAGCGACTGATTGGGCTGTTCAAACCATGGTTAGAAATCCGCTGCACCAACAGGTTAATGTTGTCAATATTGCCAGCGAAGAAGAGCGAATTTCTCGTTGGGTGGAAAACTATTGGCCTGCATTGAAGTTTCATCAGATACGGTTGAGTGACCCACAACATCCGATTCTTAGAATTAGTACAGAAAGAAATGAATTAAGTGAAAAGGAACGCGGTGATTTTATTTCTGCGCTGAAAGAAAAATTCCCTTATATGGATTCAGTAAGGCTAGAGAATCTGGAGGATAAAACAATCAGGAGTATTGCCAATCAAGGATTAAAAAAAATGGCGCTCTCTTTCCGTGAGATAGACAATGGCGATACTATCACCTTTGTTATATTGGGCGTCATTGAGGATGGTATGCTCGAAAGTATCAAGAATTTTGTCAATCAATACTATCAACAATGGGGTGGAAGGTATGTTCACTTTTCTGTTGAGCTGGAAACTGATTGGTTCAAAGATAAATCTTTTAAATTTGGCGAACAAAGCTATATAAAACTTGGCGCTGGACATTGGTATTTCCCAAAAACACAAGTAAGGATTTTATATGAGTAGCAAGGAATCAATAAGTACAGATTTCACATGGAATGGTTATTTATCTAATAAATCATCAACCTTCGATAATGGTGTGACACAACTTAATTCTGAATTGAAGCTGGCGCTAGAAAAACTGTCAAAAGACCCCTCTAACCCAGAGCTGTTGGCGACTTATCAGTCTCGCTTGTCAGAGTATACGCTGTACCGTAATGCACAATCTAACGTTGTGAAGGTATACAAAGATGTGGGCTCTGCGATTATTACCAACTTCCGTTAATGTTGTTACCAGGAATAGGCTATGAATCATAACACCAGTATGGTGACACAGTTGTCTGGCAATTGGCATGATATTACCATGCCAGAATCTGCCAATGTGTCGTTGGAAGATCGTCTGCTTCGCGCTTATTCGAGGGAATCGGTAAATATGTCTGCGGAACAGCGTGACGTGATTTCATTGTTGGAGAACACCAATGCTTCAACAGATCCTGAAATGTTGGTAGAACTTCAGCAACGAACTTCTGACTATAACTTACATGTCTCGCTCATCAGTACATTGACGCGTAAAGGGGTCAGTGCTGTTGAAACATTATTACGTTCATAATCATGAATAAATACCTGTTATTTCCCATATTGGCATTTTTTCTTGTAGGCTGTAAGCAAGATATTTTGCTGAAAGGGTTAGATCAACAGCAGGCTAATGATGTTATTGCGCTGTTACAGCGCAATAACATCAAGGTTGATAAAAATGAGGTCAAAAAAGAGGGGTATAGTCTCTATGTCAGTTCTCAGGATTTTTCGGCTTCTGTTGATTTAATGAATACTTATGGGCTGCCACGCCCTCCAGCAATCGAGATTGCGCAGATGTTTCCTGCCGATGCGCTTGTTTCTTCTCCACGTGCTGAAAAGGCTCGCCTCTATTCCGGAATCGAGCAACGACTTGAGCATTCGTTGTTGTCAATTTCAGGGGTGGTTTCTGCGCGCGTACATGTGAGCTATGATATGAGCTCCAGAGATGGTAATAGGAAAAGATCGGCTGTTCATATTTCAACATTGCTCAATCATGATAATAGTATTACTGATACCACCTTATTAATCAGTGAGGTAAAGCGCTTTCTTAAGAATAGCTTTGAGGACGTTAATTACGACAATATTTCCGTCGTGTTATCCAAGATTAATGACGTTCAGCGGCATGCGCCGGTATCCATTCAAGAAACAAAGTCTGATACACCGATGTGGTTAATAAGCCTTGGCGTGGTAACCGTTGCCTTGTTAGCCGCCGTGCTGTTATTTATTAGTCAAAGCCATCATGCATTTTTAGGTAGGCTAAAGAAGCATATCCTGATGCAGACTAATAATAAACGTACACCGGATGATCCTAAAACCAGTGTAGATGTTCCTGAAGATAAAAAATAGCGGATATCTGAATGTCATGGAAAGATTAATGCATAAAGAGCAAAGGGAATGCGCTAATATCCTAAATATCATATATAATCCGATATCATGGATTCATCCAAAACGTTTTTCACTTCCCTCTGGATTTTCGACGCCAGGATGTAATCGAATTATAAATGACATTTTAATCGAAAACTTTTCTCTTTCTGTTGAACCGCTCGACCTAAATAATGAAAGAGAACGATATTTAGCTGTGCATTGGCATTTGTTACCCAAAGCGGCCTTTATGGTGGCTTGTCAACGCCATAAGAGCAATCTTTTTCAGTGTGGAGTCTGGTGGAAGCTTGAAAAATCCGTCAGGCAGTTTTCATTGTTGAATATTATTGAAACTAAGCCAGTGAATGCATCTACTTATTCTCTTGAGCAATATGCGTGTTGCGCTAAACGAGAAATTGATTTATTCTCCGCTTCTGTCTCGAGGGTAATGAGAGAACGACTGCCATTATTGTTTTCACCAGGAGACGATGTGGAAACTGCGTCGCCAACATTAACCGGTGATAATGAATTAGCAATGAGGATGGCCATTCAATATGCTCAAAGAAGTTGAGACATCATATACGAATATGCTGCAAGAAAATGTGCTGTTAACAAACAAGAATCGTGTAGCACATAATCTGAGAATCAACGTCGTGGCGCAGGCCCGTGAACATGCCAAAAAGATCATCAACGATGCCAGTCGTGATGCTGAGGCAATACGTCAGCAGGCCTATCGCGATGGTTATGAACACGGCCTTGTGACATCAATTGAAACAGTAACCGGTTTTATTGAGGATAAACAAGGCATTGTGAATGAACTCTATGGACAGGTTCGCCAGCGTGCAAGGCGTTTGCTGAGTGACACTGTCAATAAGGAAAGCGTGATTTGTACCTTGTTTGAAAGCTGGGCCGATGAGATTGATGGCCGAGATGACAAAACGCCTTTTTACATCCTTCTTCCTAGCGACAGACGCCGTTATAAACGCAGATTAATGGCCTATATTGATAGTATACACCGGGGAGGCGTCATTTTTGAGTATCATCAAGATTTGCGATATGTATTTAAGTATCGTGAGCAACTGGTCGAATTTTTACCAGAGACGTTTGTTGATAATCAAATAGATACGTTTTTTGACACGCAATCATTGTATGAGAGTTGCGAACAACTTTCTCAGCAAACACTGGAAAAACTTCACGAACAACTTGGAACGTATTCACCGTCGCGTGAAGTGTTGCTATCGGATAATGATGATAATCAAGGAAAATAAGCAATGACAACGATTAATTCTCTATCAAACTCCACCGTTTCGCTTTATGAAACTGATGGAGATATCAAAGACATTAGCGAAGTAATTAAGGGGTTAGATGATGATAAGACCAATAATTATGCTATGCGGTTTATGTATAACGAGTGGATGCAAAAAGTCTTGTTATCGGATGGGCTCGATCCTGATGAAAATGGTCGTGTATTCAATGAGTTGATGTAGCATCAAACGGGCTTTGTTGAATAATAGTGAGTCATGCTGTTTTGCCAAGCCAGTTTTGGTAGAAAATGCTTTTCCCCTCAGGTGTACAGTTTTCTCATGAGGCCTAACTGCATGATTTTGCGTTGCGAGAATCCGTCGTTTCACTGGAC
>NZ_JAHWCO010000538.1:0-21491 GCF_020054415.1 Candidatus Symbiopectobacterium sp.
ACACACCGGGATAAAACAGCCGGAATATTTAGACCCTTTCATCAGGTTCTTAACGCCATTACCGCTGATAAGCTGTATCCCGGTTATGTTCCCCTGCGTGTTTTTAACCGACAGCATAAGGGAGCCAGACGGGTATTTCTCGCCACCGGCCATCAGTTCTCTGGGGCTTTGTTGAATAAATAGATTTTATGCTGGCAGCCCAGTGAAACGACGGATCCTCGCAACGTAAAATCATGCAGTTAGGCCTCATGAGAAAAATGTACACCTGAGATGACAAGCATTTTCTACCAAAACTGGCATGGAAAAACAGCATGATTACCTATTATTCAACAAAGCCAAAAAAACTATTAACTCCGTGCCTCATCAGAGCTGTTCAAAAAATGTACTTAGCGTACGTTTTCGTACGGTTGGGCTTCAGACACCCCTTAGAGCTGGCTTTTTTTTACGCACAAAGAAAAGCCTCGAAACCGAGGCTTTCGTTGTTCGATGTGGACGACTTGTGGATGACTGTAGAAATAAATCCTATTATTTCAAAACAATAAATCATGTAATAACCCCTCCGAAGAGGGGTTTTTTGTGCCTTGATGGCGTATTTACTCAAACGCGGCGGGTTTTGCTGCTGCTGCGGTAGCGTGGTTGACGGCAGAGTGACCACCCGCGCTGCCTTTACCGGCGAACTCGGTGGTTGGGCGTATCCAATCGCTGTGGTGCGGTGCTTCCGCCTCGTAGGCTGGCGCAGACGCTTTGGTCATCGGTGCGGAGGCTGAGTGCTGTTGTTTAGCCGTACTGCGTAACGGTTGTACCGCACGAGTCGTGGTCGAAACAGAAGGCTCGGCAACCACGGGCGCAGGTTCGACAGCGGCAATGGGTGCAACGGTCTCAATCGCGTCGGCTGCTATCACGGCCGTTTCAGCGGTTTCAACTTCAGCAACCGCTGGTGCGGTTTCTTCCGTTGCCTGAGGAATCGCCACTACTGCGACGTGTTCCTCAACGGCTTCAACAGGTGCCTGTTCAGCGCTAGCTGCGGGTACCGCTGGTGTTACCACCTGCTGTTCCTCGACAACTGTGCTTTGCTCTGAGGTGGTTTCCGTGCCAGCGACAGGCTCAGTCACTTCTGCATCAGCAACCTCAACGGGTTCTGTTGTTACGACCGCCTCAGGGACTACGGCCTGCTCAACGGTAACAGGTGCTTCGACCGAGTCTTGTGCTACATTTTCAGCTGCGACCGGCGCAGGACTAACAGTGTCGTCTACGAGTGGTGCGCTGACGATGTCCGTTGCAGGTGCTGCAACAGGCTGTGTTTGCTCGTCAAGTGCAGTAATGACTGGCAGTACCACAATGGGTGCTTCGACAGCTGGTGACAGCTCAGTCGATTGTTCGTCGTTTTGTGCTAATGCAGCCACAGGATAGCGGACCCACACTTTACCGGATGCCATCTCCGGCGAAGCAGAAGCCTGCGCCAACGGCATCGGCGATTGTGTCGGATAACGCTCATCACGATAGCGACGACGACGTTGACCACTCACGCGCAGATGACGCGGTGAACGGCGCGAGCGGAGTGGCATATTGGCATCACTACGGCCCGCCTCTGCCTGCTCTGCGTTGACTTCAGTCTCCGCAGGCGCGCTTGTCACGGCATCCGTCAACAGTGGCAGCGCGTGTTCTGCTACCGGTGCAGGGGATGTTGATGCTTCAACCTGGCTCTCAGCGTTTGCTGCGTCACCGTCAATGATACGCACTTTCTGTGTTAACTGGCGGCGCTGACGGCGCGGCATTACCGGCGTCGTTTTCTCCTGTTCAATCTCATCCTGTGCGCTTTCTTCATCGCGGTTTAGGGCTTTAACATCTTGCTGGGCATTACGTTTTTCATCCTGACGACGACGTTGACGCTCTGCACGTTGTTCACGACGTTGCTGATCGTCACGTGGTGCTTTTTCTACCGCTTCTTCAACAGGAGCGGCAGATTCTGTCACCGCTGGCGCGTTCTGACGTTTGTTGCGACGGTTCTCATCCCGTGATTCGCGGTTGCTGTCACGGCTTTCTTTGTTACCATCACTGCCGTCACGTGCGCCATCACGTTGATTACGATCGCGACGGTTGCCCGATCCTTGACGACGACCGGAACGACGCTCTTGCCGTTGCTCCGTCGAGGCGGTTTCTTGCGTGTTGGGGCTTTCCGGTTGGCTTTCCGCGCTGGTGAACATGTTTTTCAACGCGCCGAACAGACGGCCAAACAGCCTAGGCGTTGCAGGTGCAGAAACTTGCTCTGGTGCTGTTTTTGTCGCTGGTTTCGGTGTGATTACTGGCGATTCAGGCAGGTCAGGAATGGTGAACGTGGCCAAGGCCGGTTGCTCAGGAATCTTTCGCTCCAGAGATTGCTCTTCCTGAACCTGTTGTGCCTCTGCATCAAGACGCTGCGGCAGCAGATAGCTGAGCGTGGTCTTTTCTTCACCTTTACGCACACGCAGAACGTGGTAGTGCGGCGTTTGCATACCATCGTGCGGCACGATAACGGCGCGAACGCCACCCTGACGTTTCTCAATGGCATTCACGGCTTCGCGTTTTTCGTTCAGCAGATAAGACGCGATAGGCACCGGTACGATAGCGTGAACTTCCCGGGTGTTCTCTTTCAGCGCTTCTTCTTCAAGCAAACGCAGGATAGAGAGCGACAGGGATTCGTTACCACGGATAGTGCCCGTCCCGCTACAGCGCGGACAGACGTGATGGCTGGATTCACCGAGCGACGGGCTCAACCGTTGACGAGACATTTCCAGCAGGCCGAAGCGAGAGATGCGACCAATCTGAATACGGGCGCGATCCTGACGAACGGCATCGCGCAGGCGGTTTTCCACTTCGCGCTGGTGGCGAACCGGGGTCATGTCGATAAAGTCGATAACAATCAAGCCACCGAGGTCACGCAGACGCAACTGGCGGGCGATTTCATCAGCCGATTCGAGGTTGGTGTTGAAGGCGGTTTCTTCTATATCACCGCCACGTGTTGCACGGGCCGAGTTGATATCGATCGCCGTCAATGCTTCTGTGGTATCGATGACAATCGAGCCGCCAGAAGGCAAGCGCACTTCACGCTGGAAAGCGGATTCAATCTGCGATTCGATCTGATAGTGGCTGAACAACGGAATTTCACCGCTGTACAATTTGATTTTGCTGCTGAAATCTGGACGGCCCAGTGCAGAAATATGCTCTTTGGCAAGGTCGAGGATTTTCGGGTTATCGATAAGAATTTCACCGATATCCGGGCGTAAATAATCGCGGAATGCGCGAACAATAACATTGCTTTCCTGATGAATCAGGAAAGGGGCAGGGCGACCTTCTGCCGCTTTTTTGATGGCATCCCAGTGTTTCAGACGGAACGCCAGATCCCACTGGAGCGCATCGGCAGATTTGCCGACACCAGCGGTACGCACGATAAGCCCCATGCCATCAGGCAGTTCGAGCGAGCTCAGTGCTTCTTTCAATTCGGTGCGATCATCGCCTTCAATGCGACGAGAAATGCCAACCGCGCGCGGGTTATTTGGCATCAACACCAGATAGCTGCCCGCCAGGCTGATAAAGGTAGTCAGCGCTGCGCCCTTGTTGCCACGCTCTTCTTTGTCAACCTGAACAATAACTTCCTGTCCTTCGAGCAACACGTCTTTGATGTTGGGACGACCGTGGGAGGCATAGTTACTGGGGAAGTATTCGCGAGCAATCTCTTTTAACGGAAGGAAACCATGTCTTTCTGCGCCATAATCAACAAAAGCAGCTTCAAGACTGGGTTCGATGCGGGTGATTTTTCCTTTATAGATATTGGCTTTTTTCTGCTCATGGCCTGGGCTTTCAATATCCAGATCGTAGAGACGTTGACCATCAACCAAAGCAACACGCAACTCTTCTTGCTGAGTCGCGTTAATTAACATTCTTTTCATCTTAACTTACTCGTTATTTTTACTTGCATCATTGATAGAGCTACGGACAAAGATGCTGAATGACCGGGTTCACCGATGGCCTCGTGGCTTATCGCAGGGACGTCAACCTCCCGGTTGTCGCTTGCATAGAGGCGCATATTTCGGTAGCCTGTATTTCCTGATGGAAAACAGCACATTTATTGAGGGAACAGCTTCTGAAGAAGGGTCAACAGATCTGATTCCATTTACCGGTCAAGCTGCCATCCGCAGCCCGCTAGCTGCTTGATTACGCATTACGTCTTACGCCATTGCTGCGTTTATGCGTTATCAGGCAAATTTACCTGTTTTGCCCTCTCCACTGTTTCAGGAAGATAGGCGGGTAAAACCACAGCATTATTTCATTGCTGGTACTGTTATAGCAAGGTGACTTTACGGATGTGCAACAAGATTGTTGTCGTGATTTTTATCAAATGTGCGAGCAGTATGACTGAAGTTCGCGCGTTCGATGGCAATCAGTTGGCACAATATCTCGGTAGCAGCCCATTAAGTACCTGACAGACAGTTAAACACATAAAAAGGAGTGGCGCTATCTGCACGGTCTATTTAAAATCGCGCATCATGAAAACAGAGAATCCATCAGTACAATTTATCGCAGTTTCTGCCGATGAAGCGGGGCAGCGTATCGACAACTTTTTGCTGGCGCGGCTTAAAGGTGTGCCGAAAAGTATGATTTATCGCATCTTGCGTAAAGGCGAGGTGCGCGTGAACAAAAAACGTACTAAGCCGGAATATAAGCTACTGGATGGCGATGTGGTGCGTGTTCCTCCCGTGCGCGTAGCGGAACGCGATGAACCGGCGGTGTCAGCCAGTCTCGATAAGGTGGCTGCGTTAGCAGATTGCATTTTGTATGAAGATGACAGCTTGATCGTGCTCAATAAACCCTCCGGCACGGCGGTGCATGGCGGCAGTGGGCTGAGCTTCGGTGTCATCGGAGGGTTGCGCGCGCTGCGGCCTGAAGCGCGCTTTCTGGAATTGGTGCACCGGCTTGATCGTGATACGTCAGGCGTATTGCTGGTAGCAAAAAAACGTTCGGCGCTGCGTGCGCTGCATGAACAACTGCGGCTCAAGGGCATGCAGAAAAATTATCTGGCGCTGGTACGCGGTCAGTGGCAATCACATTGCAAAGTGGTGCAGGCACCGCTGTTAAAGAATATTTTGCAGAGCGGCGAGCGCGTAGTGCGGGTCAGTAGCGAAGGGAAACCCTCAGAAACCCGTTTCAAAGTGGAAGAGCGCTTTGAGCAGGCGACGCTGGTGCGCGCCAGTCCGGTGACGGGGCGCACCCATCAGATCCGCGTACATACGCTGCACGCAGGCCATCCTATCGCGTTTGACGATCGCTATGGCGACAGAGAATTTGACCGGCAACTTGCTGCTACCGGGCTGTCGCGTTTGTTCTTGCATGCGCAGTCGTTGAGCTTTGAGCATCCTGCCACCGGTGAGATGATGCGTGTCGAAGCGCCGCTTGATGGGGCATTACGCCACTGCTTACAGGTGTTGCGGCAGCAGAAATAGCATCAGTGATGTTTGGTAATCTAGCTAAAACAGTAACTCCCGCCACCAACCGTTATTCCCGCGAAGGCGGGAGTCTCGTGCGGAAGAAACGCGTTTATTCTCACAGTGATCCCCGGCTTTTTCCTAGGATAACGAGAGGGACTGTGACGCGGTGCGTGCTGGTTACCCTAATCCGGTCCGTGTTAATGGGTTGACGCCCTCATGGCGCAGCATCTCGCACAGAGCAATAAGCGGCAGGCCAACCAAGGTATTGGGGTCGCGTCCGGAAAGTTTATCAAACAGGGCAATCCCCAATCCTTCACTTTTGAAACTTCCTGCACAGTACCACGGCTGCTCTCGCGCCAGATAGGCCGCAATGTCTTCCTCACTCAGCGCACGAAAATGTACGTCAAAGGGCTCGACCTGCGATTGCAGCGCGCCACTGGCGCTGTTAAGCAGCGCCAAACCAGTATAAAAGGTGACGCGGCTACCGCTGGCATGACGCAACTGCTGCGCTGCCTTTTCCGCAATCAGCGGTTTTCCTGTAATAACACCGTTAAGCACGCAGACTTGGTCGCCACCGATAATCAGGTGCGTGGGATAGCAAGTAGCCAGCGCTTGCGCTTTTTCCCGTGCCAATCGCTCAACCAGCGCGACGGCGCTTTCTTGCTGACATGGCGTTTCATCGATATCGGGATTGGCACACTGAAAAGGCAGTCCCAGCTTGTCGAGCAGGCTTTTACGGTAAGGAGAGGTAGAGGCAAGCACAATCTGAGACATAATTTTTACGATAAACCGTAGCGTAATCAAAAAAGGCATTTTACACTGTGCGCCGCTGAGAAAGCGAATCTGGGCGATCGCGAATCTTGATAACATAGTAAGACAACGCCGCCTTTTCCTTTGACTCTAAGTCGTTACGACGTTAATATGCGTACCCTATGCAAAAGGTAAAATTACCCCTAGCCCTGGATGCGGTTCGCACGGCTCAAAAACGTTTAGACTATGTTGGTGTCTACACAGTTGAACAAGTTGTACGCGTTGCCGAGTCTGTGGTCAGTGTGGATAGTGATGTTCAGGTCTCTTTATCGTTTCATATCGATAATCAGCGCTTGGCGGTGATTGACGGCAGTGCACAAGTGGCCGTTACGCTGATGTGCCAGCGCTGCCAAGAGCCGTTCGAACATCAGATTCACACCACATTTTGTTACAGTCCTGTCGTCAATGACGAGCAGGCAGATGCTCTGCCGGAAGTGTATGAGCCAATCGATGTCGATGAGTTTGGCGAGGTCGATTTGCTGGCGATGGTTGAAGATGATATTATTCTCGTATTGCCCATCGCTCCGGTACATGATTCTGAACACTGTGAAGTGTCCGAAGCGAACATGGTGTTCGGTAAACTGCCTGAAGAGGTGGAGAAACCGAACCCGTTTGCCGTATTAGCCAGTTTAAAGCGTAAGTAATTAAGGAGTAGGGTCCATGGCCGTACAACAGAACAAACCTAGCCGTTCCAAACGTGGTATGCGTCGTGCTCACGATGCCCTGACCACCTATTCTGTTTCCGTAGACAAAGTTTCTGGCGAAACTCATCTGCGTCATCACATCACTGCGGATGGCTACTACCGCGGTCGCAAGGTTATTGCCAAATAATTCTCGCGATTATTAGCAAGGCAATACCTTGACACGCCTCACACTGGCGTTGGATGCAATGGGCGGGGACGTTGGTCCCTGCGTAACGGTGCCTGCTGCATTGCAGGCACTGGCTTCTAATCCGGGTCTTCACTTGTTATTGGTCGGCGATCCCGCTGCGCTTCATCCATTACTCGCCAAAGTCGATTCTGCTTTACTGTCCCGGTTTGAAATTGTGCCGACTGAATCGGTTATTGTGAGTGATGCGCGTCCGTCGCAGGCGATCCGTGCCAGTCGTGGTACGTCGATGCGCATTGCGCTGGAACTGATTAAAACGGGTAGGGCACAGGCGTGCGTGAGTGCCGGAAATACCGGTGCCTTGATGGGACTGGCGAAACTGTTGCTCAAGCCGTTGGAAGGTATTGATCGTCCTGCTTTGGTGACGGTGTTGCCGCATCAGCAGCAGGGCAAAACGGTGGTGCTGGATCTGGGTGCCAACGTCGAGTGTGACAGTGCGCAATTGGTACAGTTTGCTGTGATGGGTTCAGTGATGGCCGAAGAGGTGCTGTCGCTGCACAATCCGCGCGTTGCACTGCTGAACATCGGCGAAGAAGAGACCAAAGGCCTGGCCGCGATTCGCGATGCGGCCGCGCAGTTAAAGAATACGCCCTCGATTAACTATATTGGTTATCTTGAAGGCAATGAGTTACTGACGGGCAAAACCGACGTGATGGTCTGTGACGGCTTTGTGGGTAATGTCACATTGAAGACGATGGAAGGCGTGGTAAGGATGTTCCTGTCACTGCTCAAATCGTCGTCGACGGATGTCGGACGTAAAGCGAAGCAAGCGTGGTGGCTCACGTTGATCGGCCGTTTTATCCAAAAGCGATTGGCGAAACGGTTCGGTCATCTCAATCCTGATCAATATAATGGCGCATGTCTGTTAGGGCTGCGGGGCACCGTGATAAAAAGCCATGGCGCGGCAAACCAACGGGCGTTTGCCGTCGCTATCGAACAGGCAATGCAGGCGGTTCAGCTGCAACTTCCCGACAGGATTGCTGCGCGCCTGAAAACTGTATTACCCAAGAGTGACTGAGCGTACATGTATACTAAAATAATCGGAACGGGCAGTTTTTTGCCTGAACAAATCAGGACGAACGCTGATTTAGAACAATTGGTTGACACTTCCGATGAGTGGATTGTGACGCGCACCGGTATCCGTGAGCGCCGCATTGCCGGGCCGGATGAAAACGTGGCGACCATGGGACATCAGGCAGCGCTGAACGCGCTGGAGATGGCGGGCATCGATAAGGACAAGATTGGCTTTCTGATTGTTGCAACCACGTCCTCTACGCACGCATTTCCGAGTGCTGCCTGTCAGATTCAGCAGATGCTGGAGATCCGCGATACTATCGCTTTTGACGTCGCCGCGGCTTGCGCAGGGTTTAGCTATGCGCTCAGCATTGCCGATCAATACATTAAAAACGGCGCGGTAGATTACGCGCTGGTGATTGGTTCAGATACGCTGGCGCGTACTTTGGATCCTGCCGATCGCGGTACCATTATTCTGTTCGGTGACGGTGCGGGCGCGGTGGTGTTGGGCCAGTCGGAACAACCCGGCATCTTGTCAACCCACCTGCATGCAGATGGCCGCTATGGCCACCTGTTGACGCTGCCTCATCAGGATCGTGCGCATCAGGATCAACCTGCCTATCTGACCATGGCTGGCAACGAAGTATTCAAAGTAGCAGTGACGGAACTGGCTCATATCGTTGAAGAAACGCTGCATGCCGCACAACTCGATAAGAGCGAGTTGGACTGGTTGGTGCCGCATCAGGCTAACCTGCGCATCATCAGTGCCACGGCGAAGAAATTGGGTATGGGCATGGACAAGGTTGTGGTGACACTTGATCGCCACGGCAATACGTCGGCCGCTTCCGTACCCAGCGCTCTGGATGAAGCAGTGCGCGATGGAAGGATAAAACCCGGTCAGTTGATCCTGCTGGAAGCCTTTGGCGGCGGGTTCACCTGGGGTTCTGCGCTGGTTCGTTTTTGATCAAACGGGACGTTTAATATGACGCAATTTGCAATGGTATTTCCGGGGCAAGGTTCCCAGACAGTCGGCATGTTGGCTGAACTGGCAGCACAGTACCCGGTAGTACAAGAAACCTTTGCCCAGGCTTCTGAGGTATTGGGTTACGACTTGTGGCAGCTCACTGCACAGGGCCCAGCGGAAGAAATGAATAAAACCTGGCAAACCCAACCGGCACTGTTGACGGCATCGGTGGCGATTTGGCGGGTGTGGCAGCAGCAGGGCGGCAAACAGCCCGCGCTGATGGCCGGCCACAGTCTGGGTGAATATTCGGCACTGGTATGCGCCGGTGCTCTGGACTTTCAGGAAGCGGTGCGTCTGGTTGAGCTGCGCGGCAAACTGATGCAGGAAGCCGTGCCGGAAGGTACGGGCGCGATGTACGCTATCATTGGTCTGGATAACGATGCTATCGCGGCTGCCTGTGAAGCGTCTGCCGAGGGGCAAGTAGTTTCTCCGGTGAATTTCAACTCGCCGGGACAGGTGGTGATTGCGGGTAACAAAGAAGCCGTTGAGCGTGCTGGTGTAGCTTGCAAAGCCGCCGGGGCCAAGCGTGCGTTGCCGCTGCTGGTGAGTGTGCCCTCCCACTGCGCGTTGATGAAGCCTGCGGCAGAAAAGCTGGCAGAGGCGTTAAAAACGATTACAGTTACTACGCCAGCCATTCCAGTGGTTAACAACGTTGATGCGCATAGCGAAACCGATCCTGATGCCATTCGTGCGGCGCTGGTAAAACAGCTTTACAGCCCGGTGCGTTGGACCGAGTGTGTCTCCTACGTTGCTGCTCAAGGCGTTGAGAGCTTGCTGGAAGTGGGACCATGCAACGTGTTGACCGGGCTGACAAAACGTATTGTTGACACCCTGAGTGCGGCGGCAGTTAACGATCCTGCTTCACTGTCTGCGGCCTTGGAACAATAAAACGGAGAGTACCATGAGCTTTGAAGGAAAAATTGCCCTGGTAACGGGTGCAAGCCGCGGTATTGGCCGTGCGATAGCAGAAACGCTGGTGGCTCGCGGTGCCACCGTGGTGGGAACCGCTACCAGCGAAAATGGCGCGCAAGCCATCAGCGAGTGGTTGGGCGCCAATGGCAAAGGGTATATGCTCAACGTCGCCGATCAGGCGTTCGTTGAAGCGGTATTGACAGCGGTTCGTGCGGATTTCGGTGAAATCGACATTTTGGTCAACAACGCAGGCATTACGCGTGATAGCCTGTTGATGCGAATGAAATACGACGAGTGGCAAGATATCATCGACACCAATCTGACATCGGTATTTCGTCTGTCAAGAGCGGTGTTACGTGCCATGATGAAAAAACGCTTTGGCCGTATCGTCACCATCGGCTCCGTAGTGGGAACCATGGGGAACGGCGGGCAAGCGAACTATGCGGCAGCGAAAGCGGGCCTGATCGGTTTTAGCAAGTCGCTGGCGCGCGAAGTAGCCTCACGTTGCATTACTGTCAATGTGGTTGCGCCAGGTTTTATCGAAACCGATATGACTCAGGCATTGACAGAAGAACAACGTGCAGGCATTTTGAGCCAGGTTCCTGCGAACCGACTTGGGGACGCGAAAGAGATCGCCAGTGCTGTTGCTTTTTTGGCCTCCGATGAGGCTGGTTATATTACGGGTGAGACGTTGCATGTCAACGGCGGCATGTATATGATCTAATTAGCTCGGAATTTATTTGTGTTATTTGCGTTATTTGCGTTAGTTGCGGTGAGAACCGCAAAATAGCACAAAATCGTGGTTAGACCAGCAGGGATTTTGTTGCATCTTTTTCAACATTTTATACACTACGAAAACCATCGCGAAAGCGAGTTTTGATAGGAAATTTAAGAGTATGAGCACTATCGAAGAACGCGTTAAGAAAATCATCGTTGAACAGCTTGGTGTTAAACCGGAAGAAGTGGTTAACAACGCTTCCTTCGTTGATGATCTCGGCGCTGATTCTCTTGACACCGTTGAACTGGTAATGGCGCTGGAAGAAGAATTTGATACTGAAATTCCAGACGAAGAAGCAGAAAAAATCACAACTGTTCAGGCAGCCATTGATTTTATTCAGGCTAACCAGCAGTAAGCGAACATATCTAGGCGGTCACTCGACCGCCTAAGTTTTCTTTGTCCCGCAGTGTCATATTTTCCCTCCTTGGAGGACAAGCGTGTCTAAGCGTCGTGTAGTTGTGACCGGACTGGGCATGTTAACTCCTGTCGGTAATACAGTTGAGTCCACCTGGAGTGCTCTTCTTGCCGGTCAGAGTGGCATCAGCCTGATCGACCATTTCGATACTACTGCCTATGCAACCCGTTTTGCTGGCTTAGTAAAGGATTTAAATAGTGAGGATTTCATCTCGCGCAAGGAAGCGCGCAAGATGGATGCTTTTATCCAATACGGTATTGCTGCTGGCATTAATGCCATGCGTGATTCCGGTATTGAAGTGACGGAAGAAAACGCGACGCGCTTCGGTGCGGCGATCGGTTCCGGCATTGGTGGCTTGGGGCTCATTGAAGAGAACCACAGTTTACTGGTGAACGGCGGTCCGCGTAAAATCAGTCCGTTCTTTGTCCCTTCCACTATTGTTAACATGGTGGCTGGGCATCTAAGCATCATGTTCGGACTGCGTGGTCCGAGTATTTCCATTGTCACTGCCTGTACTTCTGGCGTGCATAATATTGGCCATGCGGCGCGCATCATTGCTTACAACGATGCAGATATTATGCTGGCCGGCGGCGCGGAAAAAGCCAGTACGCCTCTGGGCGTTGGTGGATTTGGCGCAGCCCGTGCACTTTCCACACGTAACGACAATCCTCAGGCGGCAAGCCGTCCGTGGGATAAAGATCGTGATGGTTTTGTGCTGGGTGACGGTGCCGGGATCATGGTGCTGGAAGAGTATGAACATGCGAAGAAACGCGGCGCGAAAATTTACGCCGAAATCGTTGGCTTCGGCATGAGCAGCGATGCCTATCACATGACGTCACCGCCGGAAAATGGCGCTGGCGCTGCGTTGGCGATGCAAAATGCCCTGCACGATGCAGGTATTACCCCGGCCCAGATTGGGTATATCAACGCGCATGGTACCTCTACGCCAGCGGGTGATCTGGCGGAAACGCACGCAGTCAAATCTGTGTTTGGTGAACAAGCGAGCCGCGTAATGGTGAGCTCAACCAAATCCATGACCGGCCACCTGTTAGGGGCTGCGGGTTCTGTGGAATCTATCTTAACGGCGCTGGTGCTGCGCGATCAGGCTGTTCCGCCGACCATCAATCTGGATAACCCGGACGCAGGTTGCGACCTAGATTTTGTACCGCATGAAGCACGTCAGGTTTCAGATATGGAATACACACTGTGTAACTCCTTCGGTTTTGGCGGTACTAACGGTTCACTGGTGTTCCGCCGCGTGTAATGGCGCAGCGATACCGCTAAAAGCCCGGGCAACCGGTTTTTTTTTGCCTGTCACTCACCATTGTGGGCAGGGCATAATTCAGAACGCGCCACTTGTTGCCGTCATGGGTTACTGGCACTTTGAACGTAACGCTGCTGCCACTACCCTTGGCGTTGTTGGCTTCGGCATTCATGAACCTGTGTGTGAGGACAGCGTATGTTTTGGATAAATGGCCAGGCGCAAGAGCAGATAGCCGTTACCGATCGTGGCCTCCAGTATGGTGACGGGTGCTTCACCACCGCACGCGTGCTGGAAGGCAAGATCGTGTGGTTGCCATTGCATATGGCGCGGTTACGTCAGGACACTGCGCGTTTGCATATTCCGTTTGCGGCATGGGATAGACTGCAAGCCGAAATGGAGCGGGCGGCACAGGGCGTGGAGCAAGGCGTAGTGAAAACCATCGTAACCCGTGGTAGTGGCGGACGAGGTTATAGCATGCTGTCTTGTGGCGAGCCGACGAGTATAGTCATGCAGATGCGTTATCCTGCTCAATACACCGAATGGCGCAAGCAGGGTATATCTCTTGGCATCAGTCTGGTCACGTTGGGGCGCAATCCGCGATTGGCTGGCATTAAACACCTGAATCGTCTGGAGCAGATCCTGATACGCCAGGAGATGGAAGCGCAAGGTATCGATGACGTGGTGGTGCTTGACACTGAGGGCTGCCTGGTGGAATGCTGTGCGGCTAATTTGTTTTGGCGCAAGGGCTATCAGGTATTTACGCCGGATTTGTCACTCGCGGGTGTGAACGGTGTGGCGCGTCAGCAGGTGATGACCCGCTTGGCCCAGTATCCCGATTATCAGCTACAGCTAGTGCGTGAACCTGTGAAGACGCTCGCCGATGCTGATGAAGTGTTTGTTTGTAATGCATTGATGCCGGTGCTTCCGGTCAATCAAATTGATACCTGGTGTTATCGCTCCAGGGCGTTGTACCAACTACTGAGCCCTAACGGTTAGTCGATGGTTGAATGATGAAAAGAAAGAAAACGCTATTTTTTCTGCTGGTGGTGATGGTACTCGCCTCGGCACTCTGCGCTGCATGGCATAACCTGCAACAGTTTGCCCGCTCGCCGCTGTTGATTGAACAGGAGACCATTTTCACCCTCCAGGCCGGAACCGGCAGAGAAGTGCTGGAAACCTCGCTGACAGAACAGCAGGTGATCTCTCCAACGGTGCTGTTTCAGTGGCTGCTGCGCGTGGAGCCAGAATTGGCAAAGTTCAAAGCGGGCACCTATCGCCTGATGCCGGGTATGACGGTACGGGAGATGCTGGCGTTGCTGGCGAGCGGCAAAGAGGCGCAGTTCTCTATTCGTTTTGTCGAAGGATCGCGACTGCGTGACTGGCTGGAAACGTTGAAAACCGCACCCTACCTGGCGCACAGCGTACAGGATAAAACGCCGCAAGAGATTGCTGCACTGCTGGACATTAAAGAGGCGGAGAACCCGGAAGGCTGGCTCTACCCCGACACTTACCTTTACACCGCAGGTACGCGCGACAGCGATCTGCTGCTGCGTGCGCATCATCGTATGCGTAATGTGGTGGACGGAGTGTGGAAAAATCGCGAGACGGGGTTGCCCTATGCGTCGCAGGAGGAACTGCTGACCATGGCCTCCATCGTAGAAAAAGAGACGGCAGTTAAAGAGGAGCGCCCTCAGGTCGCGTCGGTGTTTCTAAATCGTCTACGCGCAGGCATGCGTCTGCAAACCGATACTACCGTGATTTATGGTGTGGGTGAGGGTTATCGTGGTGTGATAACGCGTAGCGCACTGGACACCGCCACGCCGTATAATACCTATGTGATTGCCGGGTTGCCGCCGACGCCAATCGCCATGCCGAGCCGAGCTGCACTTGAAGCCGCCGCGCATCCGGCAAAAACAGATTATCTTTATTTTATGGCGGACGGGAAGGGGGGACACCGTTTCACGACCAACCTTGCCGATCATAACCGTGCAGTGCGCGCTTACCGCTCAACGCTGAAGGACCGGGATGAACAGTAAATTTATCGTGATTGAAGGATTGGAAGGCGCAGGTAAAACCAGTGCGCAGAACACCGTATTAGCGACCTTACGGACGCACGGCGTGCAGGATGTGGTTTTTACCCGAGAACCGGGCGGTACGCCATTGGCCGAGCGACTACGTGACCTGATAAAACAGGGTGCCGACGACGAGAGAATCACTGATAAAGCTGAATTATTGATGCTCTATGCTGCGCGCGTACAGCTGGTGGAAAATGTCATCAAACCCGCCTTGGCGCGGGGCACCTGGGTGATTGGCGATCGCCACGATCTCTCCTCGCAGGCTTATCAGTGCGGTGGGCGCGGTATGGATCAACAGCTCATGCAGTCACTGCGTGATACCGTGCTGGGCACATTTCGTCCCGATCTTACTTTGTACCTTGATATTCCGCCGGAGCAGGGGTTGGCGCGTGCACGCCAGCGCGGTGCACTCGACCGCATTGAGCAGGAATCATTGGATTTCTTCGCCCGTACTCGTGCACGTTATCAAGCGCTGGCTGCCACCGATGCAACCATCGTTACCATTGATGCCTCACAACCGTTGGACAAGGTGAGTGCGGATATTGAAGCTGCTCTGGTGCGGTGGCTTGGTCAGCAACAGACACAAGATGCTGCACCGTTGTCGGTACAGGAGCGCTAAGCATGGAATGGTATCCCTGGCTGAATGGGCACTATCGGCAACTGATTGAGGGATATCAGGAGGGGCGAGCACACCACGCAGTGTTGCTGCACGCGTTGCCGGGTATGGGGCGCGAATCGCTGGTGTATGCGTTATCAAGACGTGTGCTGTGCCAAAAGCCAGAGGGAATGAAAAGCTGCGGCGAATGCCATTCCTGTAAATTGATGATGGCGGGTACGCACCCGGACTGGTATGCCCTCAGCCCGGAAAAGGGAAAACAGACGTTAGGGGTTGATGCGATACGCAGCGTATTGGAAAACCTCTATCAGCGTTCACGGCAGGGTGGTGCCAAGCTGGTATGGATTGAAAACAGCGAGCAGTTGACTGAAGCGGCGGCCAACGCGTTGTTAAAAAACCTGGAAGAACCGCCAGAAGCGACCTATTTTTTGCTGGGTTGTCATGAGCCAACACGTTTGCTGGCGACGCTGCGCAGCCGCTGCCTGCACCTTTATCTGCCTACGCCTGACGAAGCACAAAGCGTTGTTTGGCTCAATAAACGACACCCTGCGTCTGAGCAGGCGCTGCAAACCGCGCTGCGTTTGCAGGCCGGTGCGCCGCTGGCGGCTGAGCACCTGCTGCAAGATGATACCGCACGCCAGCGCACGGCACTATGTCAGGCGCTGGCAAACGCGGTGCCAGCGCGTGCTTTTTATTCGCTGTTGCCGCAACTGAACCATGAAGACGCACCGGAGCGTCTTCACTGGCTTTCCTCGCTGCTACTGGATGCGTTAAAAATACAGCGTGGAGCCGCGCGCGCGCGCGTTAACCTCGATCAGGATGTGCTGATAGCGCTGTTAGCTAGCCAGTTACCTGCTACGGAAATAGACGCCATGCTTGCTCGTTGGCTGCGTTGCCGTCATCAGCTCCTGACGGTGACAGGCGTAAACCGTGAACTCCTGCTGGCCGATGTGTTGCTGGAATGGGAACAACGGTTCCAAACGGCAAACCTGAATTCTCTCCCTTCTTTCTCTGTTTGATAAGCGTTGAGTAAATAGCATGTTATTAGTGGATTCGCACTGCCACCTTGATGGTCTGGATTATCAATCTCTGCATAAAGATGTGTCTGATGTGTTGACCAAAGCGCGGGCGCGTGACGTCGGCTTTGTGCTGGCGGTGGGAACAACGCTGTCCGGTTATCGCACCATGCGTGAACTGATCGGCGATCGCCCGGGAGTGGCTTATTCGTGCGGTGTGCATCCTCTCAATCAGGACGCACCGTATGATTATGCTGAGCTACGCCAACTGGCTGCTGATCCACTCGTGGTGGCGATGGGTGAAACCGGCCTCGATTACCGCTATCAGCCGGAAACACAGGCGCAACAGCGTGATTCCTTTCGCGAACACATTAGCGTCGGCTGTGAGTTAAACAAGCCGGTTATCGTCCATATCCGCTCGGCACGTCAAGATACCCTTGATATTCTGAAAGAAGAGGGAGTTGAGCGCTGTGGTGGTGTGCTGCACTGCTTCACTGAGGATATTGCTACGGCGCGTACGCTGCTGAATATGGGGTTCTATATCTCGTTTTCAGGCATTGTGACGTTTCGTAATGCAGACGAACTTCGTGACGTTGCCCGGTTTGTTCCACTGGATCGCCTGCTGGTTGAAACCGATTCCCCTTGGTTGGCCCCGGTGCCGTTTCGTGGTAAAGAGAACCAGCCTGCCTACGTGCGCGATGTTGCCGAGTATCTCTCCGTGCTAAAAGGTGTTGATATTGCACAATTAGCAGCGGCTACTACAGAGAATTTTTCCCGCCTGTTCCACATCGATTCACAGCGGTTGACCGCCGCCGTTTAGTGTTTAAAATGGCCGAGTTTTTTTGTGCTGCGTAATTAATTGACGCTCATCTGTGCGCTGGTTGGTGGTTTCGCCACCAGTGACAGAGGTTCTGCCCGTCTGTTACCTACAGAAATGGCGATTTTGTGCGCTACTCGATCTGTTGGCGCAATGAAACGTGATAGCAGTCAAACATTGAATGAACCATTTATTTTACTCTACGTAAAAATTAAAAGAGTGATAAATACCTTAAATAACAAAGGGTATCCTCCCCGCCTTTTTTTGCTATAACGCCGTAAAAGCACTATTACTCAGGAGCACACTCAGTTATGTTCAAGAATACATTTTCCAACCTGCAAAAAGTAGGTAAGTCGCTGATGCTGCCTGTCTCCGTACTGCCCATTGCAGGTATCCTGCTTGGTGTCGGATCGGCCAACTTCAGCTGGCTGCCGGACATAGTCTCAAGCGTGATGGAGCAAGCGGGTGACTCCGTATTTGCCAATATGCCACTGATTTTTGCCATCGGCGTTGCCCTCGGTTTTACCAATAATGATGGGGTTTCCGCGCTGGCGGCCGTTGTTGCCTACGGCATTATGGTGAAGACGATGGCAGCGGTGGCTCCACTCGTGCTGCAACTGCCGCCTGAGGTGATCATCAAAGAACACCTGGCGGATACCGGGGTGCTCGGTGGGATCATCGCTGGTGCGATTGCGGCCCACATTTTTAGCCGTTTCTACCGTATCCAGTTGCCGGAATACCTGGGCTTTTTTGCCGGTAAACGCTTTGTGCCGATCATCTCTGGTCTGACAGCGATTATCACCGGTGTGGTACTCTCCTTTATCTGGCCACCGGTAGGGACCGCAATCCAAACGTTCTCACACTGGGTTGCCTATCAGAACCCGGTGCTGGCATTTGGCCTGTACGGTATTGTTGAGCGCTCGTTGGTGCCGTTTGGCTTGCACCATATCTGGAATGTGCCGTTCCAGATGCAGATCGGTGAATTAACCAACGCGGCGGGCCAGGTGTTCCACGGTGACATCCCTCGTTACATGGCCGGTGACCCGACTGCAGGTAAACTGGCGGGGGGCTTCCTGTTCAAAATGTACGGCCTGCCGGCGGCGGCGATTGCTATTTGGCACTCCGCCAAGCCGGAAAATCGCGCTAAAGTGGGCGGTATTATGCTCTCTGCGGCATTGACCTCGTTCCTGACCGGGATCACTGAACCGATTGAGTTCTCCTTCCTGTTTGTGGCACCGATCCTCTACGTGATCCATGCCATTCTGGCGGGCCTGGCGTTCCCCATCTGTATCCTGCTGGGCATGCGCGATGGCACCAGTTTCTCCCACGGTTTGATTGACTTCGTAGTACTGAGCGGCAACGGCAGTAATCTGTGGCTGTTCCCGATCGTTGGTCTGTGCTACGCGCTGGCTTACTACACCATCTTCCGTGTACTGATTGCCAAACTGAACCTGAAAACGCCGGGCTGCGAAGAGAGCACCTCTGAACAGTCCGCGCAGAACAGCAGTGATATGGCGGCGGCGCTGGTGACTGCCTTTGGTGGCAAAGAAAACATCATCAATCTGGACGCCTGTATTACGCGTCTGCGTGTGAGTGTCGGTGTTGTCGCCAAAGTGGATCAGGAAGGCCTCAAAAAACTGGGTGCAGCTGGCGTTGTTGTTGCTGGCTCTGGTGTACAGGCAATTTTTGGTACTAAATCTGACAACCTGAAAACGGATATGGATTATTACATCCGTAATCACTGATTCGTTGTCCGGGGAGTGATAAAGGGAGCGAAAGCTCCCTTTTTTATTGTGCGCTGACCTGCGGTGAAAAAGCCGCAATTCAAACATCTGAACTAGAAAAAACAGAAAGAAGGTTGAAAGCAACCGAAAGTGTCACTCATACTGCCGTAACCATTCTGCGTTGCACGTTTATAAGGAACTCAAACATGGCTGAAGAAACTATTTTCAGTAAAATTATCCGCCGGGAAATTCCTTCCGACATCGTCTATCAGGATGAACTGGTTACGGCCTTTCGTGACATCGCGCCTCGCACGCCAACGCACGTTCTGATCGTTCCTAATGTATTGATTAATAACGTAAATGATGTTTTGCCTGAGCACGAACAAGCACTGGGAAGATTGTTCACCGTCGCCAGCAAGATTGCGCGCGACGAGGGCATTGATGAAGACGGTTATCGTCTGATCGTTAATTGCAATCGCCACGGCGGCCAGGAGGTCTATCATATTCATATGCACCTGCTGGGTGGACGTCCTCTGGGGCCATTGTTGTCGGACTAACTTCATGAACTTCCAGATTGTGCGCGGCCTGTTATCTGCTGTGTTGGTGCTGGGGGTTGTTGCGTGTTCCAGCCCACCCCCCCCGTGTTGACCATCAATGAGCGGCAAACGTTAGTGCTCGGTGCTTCTTTGTTGTCCGCTGGGATTACGGCATCAAAACCCGATCTGACCACGCGCAGTGAGGGCGGAAGCGCCTGTGCGGTGCTGCGCAATACGTCATCCCAGGCGGTGACGGTACAGTACCGCTTCTACTGGTATGATGGAAAAGGGTTGGATGTGCTGCCTTATGACGATGTGCGCAGTGTTCTGGTTCAGGCGCAGAGCGAAGTGCGCATTTCTGGCGCGCACTAGGGGCAGAATGTTCAGCAAGTCCGCCTCCATCTGTTTCTGTAAAAGTGTTTAGAGAGGAACGCATGAAAAAGTATCTTGTGCTGCTGTTCGGGGCGATGGTGTTGACCGGTTGTATGACCCGTCCGCCAGAGCAACAGCCACCTGCGCAGATCGAACCGGTGCAACCGTCACAGCCGGAAGTGGTCACGCCGCCACCGGGGCAGCCGGTGCCTACGCCTCCGAAAATTCAAACACTGAACTGGGAAGGTAGTGTCGGGCCTTTAGTGGCACAAATGCGACAGGCCAGCGGCGTAGCGCCCGGCAGTATCCTGCTGGTTGACAGCGTGAAGAACAACACCAACGGCTCGTTGCCGGTCGCGAAGGCGACAGCGGCGATTTGTGATGCGTTTGCGAACGGCAACGCGTTCGCGCTGGTGCCACGTGAACAGGTGGCCGTGGCGAAACAGACGCTAGGGTTATCGGCAGAGGACAGTCTGGGCTCGCGCACTAAGGCGATAGGCCTGGCGCGCTACGTGAGCGCGCAGTATGTGCTCTACAGCGATGTCAGCGGTGATGTGAAAAACCCGCAGTTGGACATGCAGCTGATGCTTGTGCAAACCGGTGAAATCGTATGGTCGGGAAATGGTGCCGTCCAACAGTAAATTGGCGCTTGAACGTCTGCTTGCGCAACACTTTCCGGCGGTTGATACCGCCGGTTTTCATTTCGAAGCTGTGAACGATTCGGGACGCGGCTGTTGGCGCGTTAGCGTGGGCGATCGTCAATTGCTAGCGCGGCCGCAAACCACAGAGGCGGCGCAGTTGGGCGTATTCAGACAACGTGAATACCGGGTGTTACGCCAGCTCTCTGCACGGCAGTTGGCTCCTAAGCCTGTTGTCTACCGCGACGGTTGGCTCATCGTGGAATGGGCCGCAGGGGCTACGGTGTCTGCGCAGGATTTTTCAGGCGTATTGGAAAACGGATCGCTAGCACAACTGCTCAGCCAGCTTCACTGCCAGCCGTGTTGTGGCTTTCATTTGAATTTACCGGCGCAGTTTATCCATCACTGGCAAAATATGGATCCGCGTCGACGCTCGCCAGCGTTACTGCGCTGGCACCACCATTTTCAGCGTAAAGCCCCGCCTGACTTGCTCGCGTGGGCACCGTTGCATCTAGACGTACATAGCGAGAATGTGTTGATCACGCCGCAGGGGGCGCTGCTGCTTATCGATTGGGAATATGCCGCCGATGGAGATATTGGACTGGAACTGGCGCTGTTGGTGCGTGGCAATGGGCTTGACGTTGAGTCGCAACGGCGCTTGCTGCGAACCTACCAACAGCAGCGGCCCGGTTTGTGCGCGCAGGCGTTGAACACATCGGTTCAAAAGTGGCTGCCCTGGGCCGATTATCTTATTCTGATGTGGTGTGAGGTGTGCTGGCATCAAACGGGACAAACGGCGTTTTTAGCGGCAGGTTCGGCATCGCGTCGTGCTCTTGGGCTAAACTCGTAATCCGGGCGAATAATCTAGGCACTGTGCGCCAGATAACCTGTCATCGGTCAATGCAGGCACAATCCATCAGGTGTATTATCAAAAAAGCGTTTGCTTGTTGTGATAGGCGGTGACGTCTGGCGTTGGTCGTATCCTGAGGGGCTTTGTTGAATAATAGTGAGTCATGCTGTTTTGCCAAGCCAGTTTTGGTAGAAAATGCTTGTCACCTCAGGTGTACAGTTTTCTCATGAGGCCTAACTGCATGATTTTGCGTTGCGAGGATCCGTCGTTTCACTGGACT